>CALMOP010000343.1 GCA_937871775.1 uncultured Gemmatimonadota bacterium
GGTCCCACCGCCAGAGGGTCGAAGCGCCGCACCCCCGCGTCGACCAGCCGCCGGGGATGGGTCAGGGCGTACAGAATCGGCAGCTCCATGGAGGGAAAGCCCAGCTGGGCGATCACGCTGCCGTCGCAGAACTCGGCGAATGCGTGAATGATGCTCTGGGGATGCACCACCACTTCCAGCCCATCATACGGCAGATCGAACAGGTAGTGCGCTTCGATCACCTCCAGCGCCTTGTTGGCGAGGGTCGCGCTGTCGACGCTGACCTTGCTGCCCATGCGCCAGGTCGGGTGGTTGAGCGCCTCCGCCACCGAGGCCCCGGCGATGCGATCCGGATCCCACTCCCGGAAGGGCCCCCCCGAGGCGGTCAGAATCAACCGCACCAGGCTGTCCTCGCGCCCGCTGATGCACTGCAGGATGGCGCTGTGCTCGGAGTCGACCGGCACCAGCTCGCCACCCCCCTCCGCCGCGGCTCGGCGCACCAGCTCGCCGGCCATGACCAGAGTCTCCTTGTTGGCCAGCGCCACCCGCTTGCCAGCCCTCAGGGCCGCCAGCGTGGCGTCCAGTCCGGCAGCACCGACCACCGCGATGAGCACGATGTCCACGTCGGGGTGGGTCGCCGCCTCGAGCAGCAGCTCCGGCCCCTGCTCCGAGACCAGGCCCGCCAGCGATGGCCCCCACTCGCTCCGTTGCCGGCTCAGGGCCGCCGCGTTGTCGCGGGCCGTCAGGGCGACCACCCGGAACGACTCCCGCTGCCGGGACAGCACCGCCAGTGCGCTCTTCCCGATCGACCCGGTCGAGCCGAGAATCGCGACCCCCCGAGTGGCCCGTTCGGCAGCGATCGCCATTACAGGACCCCGAACAGGCGGTACAAGGCCGCCGAGACCGGCAGCACGAAGTACAGCGAGTCGAACCGGTCCAGCACACCCCCGTGTCCGGGAATCAGACCGGAAGAGTCCTTGAGCCCGACTTCCCGCTTGTAAAGCGACTCGGCCAGATCCCCGACCTGACCCACGATGCCCAGGACCAGGGCGAACAGCAGTCCCTGGCCCACCGGGAGCGCGATGCCCAACCGTCGCATCACCAGGGCGTCAAGCAGCGGCACCGAGGCCAGAGCGCCCAGCACCCCGGCGATCGACCCCGCCCAGGTCTTTCCGGGGCTGATGGCCGGCCACAACTTCGGCCCGCTGATGGCCTTGCCGGCGAACATCGCGGCCGTATCGCAGATCCAGGTGATCACCAGGGGAAAGAAGACCAGCCACGCCCCGGCCCACGATGCCAGGCCGAATCCAGCATGCCGGATCGGAATCAGGAAGGAGACCAGGCCGGCGGGATACAGCACCCCGAACAGGGTGGCGGCGGTGGCGGCAAATGGCCGTTCGCCGGGGCCTCGCCGCCACAGCGCCACCGCCAGCACCACGAGCAGCCAGAGCCCGCCAGCAAACCAGCCCCATTCCGCGAGGCCCGGCCGCCCGAGGACATTGAGATAGGTCAGCACCGGGAGGGCGAGCGCCGAGGCCAGCCCGACCCGCTGCAGGGGCTCGACACCCTGGCGGCGGGCGATCTGGTAGAGCTCCCGGGCGCCCAGCGCCGCCACGACTGCCACCAACACGACCAGCAGCCAGCCACCCCAGTAGACTACGCCGAGGGCCGCCGGGATGGCGACGACCGCAAACAGAACCCGTTGAGTGAGGTTGCTGGCCATGAGGGGGAACCGCGGATCAGCGGAGCGTACGGCGCCCAATCACGCCGTCACCTTCCCGAAGCGGCGATCCCGTCGCTGGTACTCGAGAATGGCCTCCCACAGGTGCTGCCGCTGGAAGTCGGGCCACAGCACTGGGGTGACGTAGATCTCGGCGTAGGCCAGCTGCCACAGCAGGAAGTTGGAGAGTCGCAGCTCTCCGGAAGTGCGGATCAGCAGATCGGGATCGGGGAATGCGCTGGTGTACAGCCGCCGGGCCACCTGCTCCTCGTCGATGTCCGACGCGGCCATCCGGCCGGCCCGGACCTCCTCCGCCAGCAGCCGGGCCGCCCGGGTCAGTTCGGCACGGGCGCCGTACGAAATGCAGATGTTGAGCGCCAGGCGGGTGCCGCCTTCGGTATGCGCCATCAGGCGTTCGACGGCGGCCCGTTGCGCCTGCGGCAGCCGCTCCAGGTCACCGAGAAACCGGACCGTGACCCCCTGCTGCTTCAGGTCGGCCATTTCGCGGGCGATATACTCCTCCAGCAGCGCCATCAGTGCGCCGATCTCGTCGGCCGGCCGCTGCCAGTTCTCCTGGCTGAACGCGAACAGGGTGAGCACTTCCACCCCCGCCGCCAGGGCCCCTTCCACCGCTTCCCGGACGGCCCGCATCCCCGCCTGGTGCCCCAGCGGGCGTGGCAGGGCCCGCCCCCGGGCCCAGCGGCCATTGCCGTCCATGATGACGGCAATGTGGACCGGGCCGGCGCCGTTCAGTGTGACCTGGTGGAGCAGCTCCTCGGACATGCCGGCTACACTTCCATGATATCCGCCTCTTTGGCGGCGGTCACCTGGTCGATCTGCTTGATGTGCTCGTCGGTCTGCTTCTGCAGCTCCTTCTCGCCGCGGGTCCGATCGTCCTCGGCGATCTTCTCGAGCTTCTTGATCTTGGCGTGAGCCTCACCCCGGGCGTGGCGCACCGCGACCCGGCCTTCCTCCGCCAGCTTGTGCACCACCTTCACCAGGTCCTTGCGACGCTCCTCGGTCAGGGTGGGAATCGGGATCCGGATCAGCCCTCCCTGGTTGGCGGGATTGAGGCCCAGGTCCGATTCCCGAAGGGCCTTCTCGATGACCGGCGCCAGGGACTTGTCGAACGGCTGCACCGTCAGCAGCCTCGGCTCCGGCGCCGCCACCAGCGCGACCTGAGTGAGCGGCACCACGCTGCCATAGGCCTCGACCCGCACCGTGTCCAGCAGCGAGGTGGTGGCCTTTCCGGTCCGGATGCCCGAGAACTCCTTGCGGGTGTTCTCGACCGCCTTGTGCATCAGGTCGCGGGCGTGCTTGAGAAATTCCGGGATGGTGTTCATTGGACGATCGTCCCCACCGGTTCTCCCTGGAGTACCCGGTCCAGGTTGCCCGGGACGTTCATGTTGAAGACCACGATCGGAAGTTTGTTGGTCTGGCACAGCCCGAAGGCGCTCCGATCCATCACCTCGTAGCCGTTGACCAGGGCGTCCTGGAAGGTCAGCTCCGGGATCAGGCGGGCCTCGCTGTGCTTGCGCGGGTCGGCGGTGAAGATCCCCTCCACGTTGGTGCCTTTGAGGATCGCCTCGGCCTCCACTTCCAGGGCCCGGAGGACGGCGGCGGTATCGGTGGAGAAGTACGGGTTCCCGGTTCCGCCGGCAAAGATAACCAACCGGCCCTTTTCCATATGCCGCAGCGCCCGGCGCCGGATGTAGGGCTCCGCGAGCGACTCCATCCGGATCGCGGTCATGACCCGGGTCTGCACTCCCTTGCGCTCCAGGATGTCCTGCACCGCGAGCGCATTGATCACCGTCGCCAGCATCCCCATGTAGTCGGCCGAGACCCGGTCCAGCCCCTGCTGGCTGGCGGTCGTCCCCCGCAGGATGTTCCCGCCGCCGACCACCAGCGAGAACTGCACCCCGCGGGCATGCACGGTGAGCAGCTCATCGGCGAACCCTTCGACCACCCGATAGTCGAGTCCATAACCCCGCTCTCCGGCCAGCGCCTCACCGGAGAGCTTGAGCAGGACCCGGGAGTAGGACCGTCGCATCAGTCGCCGACCTTGAACCGGACAAACCGCGCGACGGTGATGGGCGCGCCGGCCGCCTTGGCCGCCTCCTGGACCAGCTCGCCGACGGACTTCTTGTCCTCCTTCACGAAGCCCTGGCCGAGCAGGGTCCGCTCGCCCACAAACTTGCGCACCTTGCCGTCCACGATCTTGGCCCGGATGTTCTCCGGCTTCCCTTCCTGGGCGACCTGCTCCTCGGCGATCCGTCGCTCCCGCGCCACCAGCTCGGCGGGAAGGTCCGCCTCGACCACCCCCAGCGGCTGTGGATCGGCGGAGGCCACATGGAAACCCAGCTCCCGGCCCAGAGCGTCGAGGACGGCCCCGGCCGGCCCGTGCAGCTCGATCAGCACGCCCAGCATCTGGTTGAAGTGCAGGTAGGTGCGCAACCCGCCCGCCGAGGCGGTGAACCGGGCCACCCGGCGGAGACCCATCGCCTCGCCGGTCTTGCCAGAGACTTCCTTGATCGCCTCGGCCACGGTGCGACCCCGGAACGCCTGGCCCTCCACGGCGCTGCCGGGGTGCACCCCCTGCGGCGCCTCCCGCAGGGCGTGTCGCGCGAGATCGCGCGCCAGGGCGATGAAGTCCTCGTTCTTGGCCACGAAGTCGGTCTCGCAGTTCAACTCGATCATGGCGCCATCCTTACCCCCCGGAGCGGTCTCGATCGCGACCAGGCCCTGGGACGCGCTCCGATCACTACGCTTGTCCGCCTTGGCGATCCCCTTTTTGCGGAGGATCTCCACCGCCCGGTCCATGTCGCCGTCCGCCTCCTGGAGGGCGGTCTTGCAGTCCATCATGCCTGCCCCGGTGCGCCCCCGGAGTTCCGCGACGTCCTTCGCCCCAATCGCCTTCGCCGTCATTGCCGGTTCCTTACTTGAGTAGGGCGGGCACCCCAGGGGGTCCCGCGTGATGCACGGCCGGTCACGAGGCCGTCATACAAACCCGCCGTCCCGGGCCGGAAGGCCGGGGACGGCGGCGGAAAGTGTCGAGCCCAGGGGAACGGGCTACGCCTCCGGCTGGACCGCCGCTGCCTCGCCCCCGTCCTCGCCGTGCTTGATCCGGGCCGCAATCGCTTCCGGCTTGGGCCGCCGCTTGCGGCGGGGCCGCCGCTTCTTGCGGTCGGCATCGGGGTCGCCTTCCGAGCCCCCGTCGGTGCTGTAGGTCTCCGCCTCGCTATCCTCCACCGCCTCCCCGCGGAGCGGGGTCTGGGCCCGGGCTTCCCGGATCACATCCGACAACGCAGTCGTGATCAGCGACACCGAGCGGATCGCGTCGTCATTGCCGGGAATCGGCACCGTGATGACTTCGGGATCGGCGTTGGTGTCCACGATGGCCACCACCGGCACGCCCAGCTTGTTCGCCTCCTGGACCGCGATCTTTTCCTTCTTGGCGTCCACTACGAACAGCGCTCCGGGCAGCCGCCCCATCTGCTTGATGCCCTCGAGGTTGCGCATCAGCTTTTCCTTCTCTCGCTCGAAGAGAAGCTTCTCTTTCTTGGTGTAGTTCTCGAACTCCCCATCCGCCGAGCCCTGCTCCAGCTCCCGCAGGCGCCGGATCTGCTTCTTGATGGTCTGGAAGTTGGTCAGCATCCCCCCCAGCCAGCGTTCCGTCACCCAGAACGACCCGGAGCTGACCGCCTCGGCCTGCACGATACCCTTGAGCTGCTTCTTGGTACACACGAACAGCACGCCCTCCCCCCGGAGCACCACGCTCTTGAGGAGTTCCTGTGCCGCCACGATCTGCTTCAGGGTTTTCTGGAGGTCGATGATGTAGATCCCGGACCGCTCGGCGAAAATGAACCGGCGCATCTTGGGATTCCACCGACGGGTCTGATGGCCGAAGTGAACTCCGGCCTCGAGGAGGTCCTGCAACACGGGCTGCGCCATCGTGATCAATCCATCCTTGCTGCTGGGGGTTGAGCGTCCGCCGCGTTCATCTCGCCGGCAAATCCCCGAAGGGACACCCTGCCGTCGATCCCGCGACGTGCGAAATGGCGGCCGGCACCACGCCGGCACGCCGTCATCCTAGCGCTTGCTGAACTGGAACCGCTTCCGGGCCCCCGAGCGACCCGGCTTCTTGCGCTCCACGGCCCGGGGGTCGCGGGTCAGCAGCCCGTTGGTCCGGAGCTTGGTCCGGTGCTGCCCGTCGGCCTCCACCAGCGCCCGGGCGATCGCCAGCCGCAGCGCCCCGGCCTGACCGGACTGGCCCCCACCCTGAACGTGGGCCCGCACATCGAACGCGCCCAGCGTGTCGGTCGTCGAGAACGACTGCTGGATATGCTGAACCAGCGACGGCCGCGGGAAGTAGTCCCCCAGGGTCCGTCCGTTGATGTCCCACTTGCCGGTGCCGGGCGTCAGGTAGACGCGGGCCACACTGGTCTTGCGGCGGCCGACGGCCTGCCAGCGAAATTCGGGCTTCCCGCTCATCTCACTTCGCCTTCGGGGTGACGGAGTAGGGCACGGGCTGTTGCGCCTGGTGGGGATGGGTGTCCCCGGCGTAGACCTTGAGCTTCGTGCGAAGTTTCTGCTTGCTGAGGGAATTCTTGGGCAGCATGCCGAACACGGCGTGTTCCACGACCCGTTCCGGGTGTTTCCCCGTGAGCAGGTTCTTCACCGGCGTAAAGCGCTCGTGCCCCATGAACCCGGTGTGCCGGAAATGGCGCTTCTGCTCCAGCTTGTTGCCGGTCAGCCGTACTCGGGAGGCGTTGATCACCACCACGAAGTCACCGCCGTCCATGTGACGGGTAAAGGTCGGCTTATGCTTGCCCCGGATGAGCTGCGCCACCCGACTGGCCAGCCGGCCCAGCGGAATATCCGCGGCATCCACCACATGCCACTGATGGCTGAGATCACTCGGCTTGGCCGAAAAGGTGTGCATCGAACCCGCTGCCCCCGATGAGGTCACAAAAACCGAACAGACTTGGAAAATACTCTCCGCGAACGGGTTAGGTCAAGGGAGGAAGCTCGGAGAACCGGATCAGCAACTGCCCCTTCTCCACCGCCTGGCCGGGCGATACCAGGACCTCCCCCACCACAGCTGCGGATCCCGCCCGCAGCTCGTTTTCCATTTTCATTGCCTCCAGCACCACCAGGGGCTGTCCCTGGACCACCCGGTGCCCCGGCTGGGCCAGGACCCGAACCACCAGGCCCGGCATCGGTGCCCGGAGAGACCCCGACCCCGTCCGTTGCCCACCCGATTGGGTCAGCCCCTGCAGGTGGCGGGTCCGTTCGTCCACCACCAGCACCTCGTAGCGAGCCCCGTCGATCCCGATCAGCCAGCCTCCCTCCGCGGTCCGCTCCACGACCGCGGTGCGGAACTGCTGGTCAAGTTGCAGCTGCCGGAGCGGAGTCCCGGGGATCGCTTCCAGGCGGGCCAGGGCGGTGCGCTCACCAACCCGGACCTGGTCCGCATCGAGATCGACTGTGAGGTCCACGTCACCCACCGTGACGTAATAACGCATCAACGCTCCAGCACCGCGACGGTCTCGACGTGCGCCGTCTGGGGAAACAAGTCAAACGGTTGCACCCCGGTCAGTCGATAGGAGAGGCTCTCCTCCGTTGTCGAACTGGTCCGGCACAGCCCAGCCAGGTCGCGGGCCAGGGTCGCGGGATCACAGGAGACGTAGACCAGTCGCTCCGCGCCAGGCCGCAGCAGAGCGGCTATGACCCGGGCGTCGAGGCCCGCCCGGGGCGGATTGGCGATGACCACGTGCGGGGTGGGGAGTCGGTCCACCCAGTCCTCCACCCGGCCCACTTCGCGTACGATCTTCCCCGACCCCGGCTGCCTCGAAGCCCACTCCACGGCCCAGGCATCGAGTTCCACGCTGAAGACCTCGGCGCCTCGATCCGCCATCAGCCTGGTGGTCTCCCCGATCCCGGCATAGAGGTCCCACGCTCGGGTGCCGGAGCGGAGCCCCAGCGCCTCCACCGCCCAGTGCCGGATCCGGTCACCCAACTCCGGATGCACCTGCTCGAACACCGTGGCTGGAAACGCCGTGGCTCCCCCTCCATGGACCACCCGAGGGGCGCCTCCTTCTGGCTGCCACCACAGAGTCGTTCCGACATCGGCGCCAATCAGGGCCTGGCCCAGGGCCGCCGGCCGGGACCAGACCCGCTGTCCCGTCACCCGCACCAGGAGATGCAGCCCGCCGGCGCGATCGAGCCGGAGTGTGACCGTCGTGGCATTTACCGGCAGCAGATGCAGCCGCGGCCGAAGCGCGGCCCAGAGCCGGTTCAACTCGGGGCGGGCGATGGCGCAGGATTCGAGCGAGAACACCCGCCCCGCCTCCCCCACCGGATGAAAGCCGGCGAGCCGCCTGCCGGGGCCAAGGGCCAGGGTGATGCGGGTTCGGTAGCCCCAGGCCTCGCGGGCTTCCTGCAGCGGAGGCACCGCTGGGTTCAGACCGCCAATGCGGCCCAGGGCGTCCGCCACGACTTGACGCTTGGCCTCACGCTGGGCCGGCACCGAGAGCTGCTGCAGCTGGCACCCGCCACAGCGCTCCCCCACAAAATGCGGGCAGCGAGGTTCGATCCGGCCGGGACCGGACTCCAGCAGCCGGCCCAGTCGAGCCCGGGCAAGCCGGGCGTAGGTCCGAACCGAGGTCAGCTCGGCAAGATCACCGGGAACGGTCCGGGGCACGAAGACGATGCGGCCATCCTCGAGCTTCGCGACCCCATCACCTCCGGCGGCCAGCCTGAGGATCCGGACTACCGTAGGCCCTCCGCGCGGGCCGCCCGGGTCCACCCGGTCGGCGATCCGTCGGCGGCGATCTGCGGGCGTCGGGCCTGGCGGTATTCCTCCTCGACCAGGGCCGCGACCACGGCCAGAACCTCCCGCACCGGAGCTGCCGGGGGTGGTGCCAGCAGATCGGCTCTGCGCTCCAGGAACTGGCTGTCGATCTCGGCGGCCTGGAAGTCGGGGTCGTCCAGGAGCCGCAGGTGGAAGCCCTGATTGGTCGCGACTCCAGCGATGATCAGCTCGCGCAGGGCCCGGCGCATCCGGTCGATGGCGGCCGCCCGGTCCGGGGCCCAGACGATGACCTTGCCCAGCAGGGAGTCGTAGTGAAGCGCGATCTCCTGGCCGGCCTCGATGCCCCCATCCCAGCGCACCCCGGGACCGGTCGGCACCTGCAGGTACTGGATCCGACCGGCCGCAGGCAGGAATCCGTTGGCGGGGTCTTCGCTGGTAATGCGGCACTCCAGGGCCCACCCCCGGGGCACCAGCGGCCCCTGGGGAACCCGCATGGGCAGGCCCCGGGCGATGCGCAGCTGCTCCCGGACCAGGTCCACGCCGGTCACCATTTCGGTGACCGGGTGCTCCACCTGGATCCGGGTGTTCATTTCCAGGAAGTAGAACCGTCCATCCTGGGTCACCAGGAACTCACAGGTCCCCGCGCTACGGTAGCCCACTGCCGCGGCCGCCTGGACGGCCGCCTGCCCCATCCGTTCGCGCAGGAGGGGCGTCACCGCCCGCGACGGTGCCTCCTCCACCAGTTTCTGGTGGCGCCGCTGGATCGAGCACTCCCGTTCCCCGAGGTGCACGATCCGCTGGTGATCCGCCAGCACCTGAATCTCCACATGGCGGGGCCGCTCGAGGTACTTCTCCAGGTACACGCTCGAGTCGCCAAAGGCCTTTTCGGCCTCGGAGCGCGCCGCCGCCAGCGCCATGTCGAGCTCCGCCGGCTCGACCACCAGGCGCATCCCCTTGCCCCCGCCACCCGCCGCCGCCTTCACCAGAACCGGGTACCCCAACTCCGCCGCATGGCGCCGGGCCGCAGCGGCCTCGGCCACAGGCACGGTCAGGCCCGGCACGATGGGTACTCCGGCGGCCTGCATCCGCTGTCGGGCCTCGGTCTTGTCCCCCATGGCCTGGATGGCGCTGGCCGGCGGTCCGACGAAGACCAGCCCCGCCTGCTCGACTGCGGTGGCGAACGCCGCCCGTTCGGCAAGGAAGCCGTATCCGGGATGGATGGCGGTGGCGCCGCTCTGGCGGGCGGCATCGAGCAGTCGATCGATTCGCAGGTAGCTGGCGGACGGCGCAGCGGGGCCGAGCGGCAGCGCGAGGTCGGCGGCGCGGACGTGGGGGGACAGCCGGTCGGCGTCGGAGTACACCGCGACCGCCTCCAGTCCCTCCTCGTGACAGGCCCGGATGATCCGGAGCGCGATCTCCCCCCGGTTGGCGACGAGTACTCTCATGGAGCTGGGGAGGGGGGATCAGCGCGGGGAACCGGGCCGGGGCGGTTCCAGGAGGAGCGGAGGCTCAGTGGCCGCAGGCCTCGCGGGCGACCGGACCAAGTGGGCCGAGCAGGGAGCCGCAGAGAGACGGATTGGCCCGGCCCGCCTCGCGATAAACGTCCACCACCTCGTCGGTGACCGGCGTCGCCCGGGTGAGGAGGGCTCCGAGGAGCGCGGTGATGCGGAGCTCACCCAGGGAATCAGCGGTGCCGGACCCCCCCGCGATCCGGAGCAGCCGGGTCGGCTGCCAATCCGACGACGCCGAGAGCAGTGCTCCGGCCTCCGGGGTGAGGCACACCGGCCGAGTCCCCGCGACCGACAGGAGGCCTCGGGTCAGGGGGGTGCCGGTGGCCATGCCCAGGACCTGCGCCATCTGCTGCCGGTAGAGTCCGTCGTCATCGTAACGGACGGCGAGCAGTGAAACCAGGTCGGGACGGGTCCGGTCCCCGAACAGGGCACTCCACACCGCCACCGCTTCCAAGTCCGTGGTGCTGACCAGGACGCCGCCAAGCGGACAGGAGTTCACCAGATTCCGGCCCAGCTCTACCACGACGATGGGGGGAAGCGCCTCCGGCGGGAAGCTGAACCGGCTCCGGAAATCGGCCCAGTCACTGGACTCGATCAGGCCCAGTCCGCGTTCCATCTCCACTGTGGCGCGCAGCAGCGCCGCCGAGTCGCTGGGATAGCGCAGCGACTGGTCCAACGCCGTGGCAGCGAAATCCAGCAGCAACTCGCCGTCCGGCTCCCCCCGGTGTCCCCGCCGGTGCCATTGACGGCTGCCCAGCTGGTAGACCTGTCCCAGCCCGAGCCACGCGGATCCATCGTCGGGGGCGGTGGCGAGGTATCGGCCCAACAGCTCGGTGGCCTGGACCTGCTGGCCGGCGCGGACCAGCTGGGCGGCCCTGGGCGCCATCGTGGGGTCGATCGCCGCCTGCCCCAGCAGCGGGAGCGGGACGAGCAGGGCGAAGAGGGCAATTCCGAGGGCGGGCCTTGGCGACATGGGCGACAAGCTAGGGTCGGAGACCGGAGACCGCTAGGGCGGTAGGGCGGTAGGGCGGTAGGGCCGTACCGCCCGCCTAGAGCGGCAGGTTGCCGTGTTTCCGGGCCGGGTTGCGGTCGCGCTTGGTAGCCAGGGTGCGGAGTGCTTCGATGAGCCGGGGTCGGGTGTTGCGCGGGTCGATGACATCGTCGACAAACCCCCGCGACGCCGCCAGATAGGGGTTGGCGAACCGGGTGGTGTATTCCTCAATCCGGCGCGCGGTCTCCGCCTCGGGATCGGGGGCCTGTTCAATCTCCTTCTTGAACAGGATCTCCACCGCTCCCTTCGGCCCCATCACGGCGATCTCGGCGGTGGGCCAAGCGAGATTCAGGTCACCCCGGATGTGCTTGGAACTCATCACATCATAGGCCCCGCCATAGGCCTTGCGGGTGATGACCGTCAGCTTGGGGACCGTCGCCTCACAATAGGCGTACAGCAGCTTGGCCCCGTGCTTGATGATGCCCCCGTGCTCCTGGGCGATGCCGGGCAGGAAGCCCGGGACATCCACGAAGGTCACCAGTGGCAGATTGAAGCAGTCGCAGAACCGGATGAACCGGGCCGCCTTGAGCGAGGCGTTGATGTCCAGGACCCCCGCCAGCACGGCCGGCTGATTGGCCACCACCCCGATGGGACGGCCGCCCAGCCGCGCGAACCCGGTCAGGATGTTGCCGGCGTAATCGGGCTGGACCTCGAGCCAGGACTCGCGGTCCAGCACCATTGCGATCACCTGGTGCATGTCATAGGGTCGGTTGGCGATGTCGGGAATCAGGTCGAGCAGCTGCTCCTCGCGCCGGTCGACCGGATCTCCGGCGTCCACGACTGGCGGCTCGTCGAGATTGTTCTGCGGCAGGTACGCCAGCACGGCGCGGACCGCCTCGAGGCAAGCGGGTTCGGTATCGTGAACGAAGTGGGCCACCCCGCTGGTCTGGCCGTGCACGTCCGCTCCGCCCAGCTGGTCGAAGGTCACTTCCTCGTGGGTCACGGTCTTCACGACGTTGGGGCCGGTCACGAACATGTAGCTGACGCCGCGGACCATGAAGATGAAGTCGGTGATCGCAGGGCTGTACACCGCGCCGCCGGCACAAGGCCCCAGCACCACCGACAGCTGCGGCACCACCCCGCTGGCGAGGGTGTTGCGGAGAAAGATGTCGGCGTACCCCCCGAGCGACGCCACGCCCTCCTGGATCCGGGCCCCGCCGGAGTCGTTGAGCCCGATGATGGGCGCCCCGTTGCGGAGGGCCAGATCCATGACCTTGCAGATCTTCTCGGCGAAGGTCTCCGACAGCGAGCCGCCGAAGACCGTGAAATCCTGGGAGAAGACATAGACCAGGCGCCCGTGAACCCGGCCGTGGCCGGTCACCACCCCGTCCCCGGGAATCCGCTGCTGATCCAGCCCGAAGTCGGTGCACCGGTGGGTGACGAAACGATCCAGCTCCACGAAGCTGCCGGGATCCAGGAGCAGATCCAGCCGCTCCCGGGCCGACAGCTTGCCCTTCCGGTGCTGCTGCGCCAGCCGCTCGGGGCCCCCGCCCTGTTCAGCCTGGGACTGGCGAAGATGGAGATCGTCGAGGAGGCGTCGGGGATTCGACATGGTGCCCAAATATGCTGGAGTGAGCGAGGCCCGCAACGTGCCCGCGGTGGGATGGTGCGCCGGGAAAGCCAAACGGGGACCGCGCCAGGCGCGGTCCCCGCGGTCCTCGCCGCCCACGACCCGGCTCAGTCCTCGGCGGGGCTCTCGTCGATGACGGGACGAGTCGGCGGGATGATCGGCAGATCGGGATAGCCGACCACCGCCAGCACGATGCGATGATGGATCGGGTCGACCTCCAGCACCTTCATGTCCACCGCCTGACCCTCCTTCACCGCCTGGCCCGGCTCCTCGATGTTGGCCACCCCCAGCTGCGACATCGGGACGAAACCCTCGATGTCGTTGCCGAGATCGACCACCACCCCCTTGTCCATCAGGCGGGCCACCCGGCCCTGGATCTCGGTGCCGATCGGGAAGGTCTCCCCAATCTTGAGCCAGGGATCCTCTTCGGCCTGCTTCAGGCCCAGGGAGATCCGCTTGTTGTCCCCGTCAATATTGAGAATCACCACGTTGACCGCGTCGCCCTTCTTGACGACCTCGGACGGATGCTGCACCCGCTTGGTCCAGGACATGTCGCTGATGTGGATCAGGCCATCGATGCCCGGCTCGATTTCCACGAACGCGCCGAAGCTGGTCAGGTTCCGGACCTTGCCCTGGAGCCGGGTGCCGACCGGATAGCGGAGCGGCAGGACCGTCCAGGGATCCTGTTCCGTCTGCTTCATGCCGAGCGAGATCTTCTCCTCGCTTTCGTCGACCTTGAGCACCACCGCCTCGATGGTCTCGCCAATGGAGACGATCTTGGACGGGTGCCGCACATTCCGGGTCCAGCTCATCTCCGAGATGTGCACCAGGCCCTCGATCCCGGGCTCGAGCTCCACGAAGGCACCGTAGTTGGTGATCGAGACCACCTTGCCCTGCACCCGGGTGCCCACCGGGTAGCGCTCGGCCACCTTCTGCCACGGGTAGGGCTGCAGCTGCTTCATGCCCAGGCTGATCCGCTCCCGCTGCCAGTCGATGTCCAGGATCTTGACCTCGACCTCGCGCCCGATACCCACCATCTCGGTCGGATGGGACACCCGGCCGTAGGACATGTCGGTGATGTGCAGCAGGCCGTCCACGCCGCCCAGGTCGATGAAGGCGCCGAAGTCGGTGATGTTCTTGACCACGCCCTTCCGCACCTGGCCCACGGCGAGCTCTTTCATCAGGTGCTCGCGCTTGTGCGCCCGCTCGTTTTCCAGGATGACGCGGCGGCTCACCACGATGTTCCGCCGGCGCTTGTTGAGCTTGATGATCTTGAACTCGTAGCTCTGGCCCAGCAGCTCGTCGATGTTCGGTACCCGGCGCAGGGCGATCTGGCTGCCCGGCAGGAAGGCGTCGACCCCCATCAGGTTCACGACCACGCCACCCTTGATCTTCTTGACCAGGGTGCCCTGGACCGGCTGGTCGCTCTCATGGGCCTGCTTGATCTTCTCCCACACCCGCATGAAGTCGGCCTTCTTCTTGGAGAGCACGACCGCGCCCTCCTGATCCTCGAGATGCTCGAGGAAGACCTCGACCTCATCACCCGGCTGGGGCGGATCCTTGAACTCGTCCAGCAGGACCGACCCTTCGGACTTGAAACCGACATCAAGAATCACGGCACTCTCGGTCACCCGGAGCACCTTCGATTTGACGATCTCCCCCTCGACGATCTGGGACATGGTCCCCTCGTACATCGAGAGCATCGTTTCATACTCGCTCTCGCTGTACTCTTCGTCGTAGAGGTCGGCGCGAACCTTGAGGGTGGTGGCGGTGGCGTGCAGTGCGGCGGGGGAGATGGTGGAAAGCTCGGTGGTCACAACGCAACCTCAGGATCGCCGCGCCTGGTCCGGGCCGCGGGCAGTGGGTGCAGCTCTCGACCACCGCCGAAGTGCGGGGGCGAGGAACCTCAGAACTTAGGGTTTGAGAGGGGTTTGAGCAAGGTAACCCGGGCCCATGGCGCCCACTGCGGTCTCAGTCGAGACCCAGCCGTTCCCGGGCCAGGGCGCTGATCCGGGCGACCTGGTCCTCGAACGACAGGTCGGTCCCGTCCAGGGGAATGGCATCCGGGGCCTGGCGCAGGGGAGCCACGGCCCGGGCGGAGTCGGCCTGGTCCCGGGCTGCCAGGTCCACGGCCTCGCGATCCAGAAGAGCCTGGTCCACCGCCTGTCCCCGCTGGGTGATGCGCCGGCCGGCCCGGGTCCGGGGCGAGGCCGTGAGAAAGATCTTGAGAACCGCCTCGGGGAAGACCACGGTCCCGATGTCCCTGCCGTCCACGACCAGGGATTGTCCGGCCCGTGCCAGCCGACGCAACCGCTCGGTCACCCACTCCCGGATTTCCGGGACCGCCGAGACCGCCGACACCCGGGCGGTCACCTCGGGCGACCGGATGGCCTCGTCCGCCGACGCCCCGCCGAGATAGACGGCGTAGCTACGACCATCGAACTGCAGCTGCAGACCACGCGTTTCGGCTTCGCGGAGCACCCGGGCCGGGTCCAGCGGGCCCGGGACGGCGTGGCGGATCGCCACCAGGGTCACTCCACGATACAGGGCGCCGGAGTCCAGATGGGCGAACCCCAGCCGCTCGGCCACCGCGCGCGCAGTCGAGGACTTGCCGCTCGCGGCCGGGCCGTCGATCGCAATCACTCGAGTGGGCAGCGGCCCTCCCCGATGCGCCCGTGCCGGCCCGCGAAGCGCGCTCCGACCGGAGGGCTCATACCTGACGAAGCTTTCGCAGCAGTTCCCGGAATCCGGGAAAGCTCACCGCCGCGCATGCGGGGTCGTCGACCGTCACCCGGGCCCCCGGGACGGTTCCCAGCACGGTGAACGCCATGGCCAGCCGGTGGTCCCCCTCGGTCACCACCCGGCCCCGGGGCGACGCCTCGGTTCCGCTCACGAAGAGATCGTCGCCCAGCGCTTCGGCCCGGCCGCCCAGCGCCCGGATGTTGGCGGCGATCAGCCCCAGCCGGTCGCTCTCCTTGACCCGCAGCTCCCCGACGCCCCGGAAGACGGTGGTCCCGGTCGCCCGGGTTGCGAGCACGGCCAGGATGGGGATCTCGTCGATGAGCGCCGGGATCTCGGATTCGCTCACCTCGGTCGCCCGGAGCGATGCGGGCTGGACCACCAGATTCGCAACCGGCTCGTCAAACCGGATCTCCAGTTCCTCCAGCCGTACCCGGGCGCCCATGCGCTCGAGGACCCGCAGGAAGCCCACCCGGGTCGGATTGACGCACACGCCGGTGATCCGCAGCGAGCCACCCTCGGCCAGGATCGCCGCCCCCACGGGGAAGGCCGCCGATGACGGGTCGCCCGGCACCTGCATCTGGAACGGCGCGAAGGCGCCAGTCGGCTCGAGTTCGACCCAGCCATCCCGTTCCTCCACCCGGAATCCGAAGGCACGCAGCAACCGTTCGGTGTGATCCCGGGAGCGACCGTGCGGCTCCCGCACCGCCACCGGGACTCGGGCAACGGCGCCGGCGAGCAGCAGGCAACCCTTGATCTGGGCACTGGAGACCGGCATCTCGTGCCGCAGACCGGTCAGGGCTCCGCCGCGAATGGTGAGCGGCAGGGTCCCGCTCGCGCCGTGCTCGGTGATGCGGGCGCCCATGGCGATGAGCGGCACGGTGACCCGCCTCATGGGACGGCGGCATAGCGAGCGGTCTCCGGTCAGGCGGGCCGGAAAGCGATGTGCGGCGAGAATTCCCAGCAACAGCCGGGTCGTGGTGCCGGAGTTTCCGCAATCGAGGGATTCGGCCGGCCGCCGGAGTCGTCCCCGGCCGGTCACCTTCACGACCCGGCCGGCGGTGAGCGGTGACACGTCCACGCCAAGTTGCCGCAACACCCGGGCGGAGGATCGGGCATCGAGTGAGGTCAGGATGCCACCGATGTGACTGGTGCCCTGCGCCATCGCCGCCAGGAGGAGGGCGCGGTGAGAGAGGCTCTTGTCGCCCGGGACCCGAATGGTACCACCGACCTGCATCAACCCCTCCGGTCAGCAATCAGCAATCAGCAATCAGCGATCAGCATTCAGCATTCAGCGTGCGGCGTCAGCCGCTGGTTGCCCCTGGGTCATCCAGCCCGCGCCGCAGCTCGGCGCCGTGCTGCAGCCAACGGCGCAGTGCCGCTGCATCGCCCCGGGCCAGCAGCTGCCCCAGTTCCGCGAGCTCCCCTTGCTGCCGCGCCAGCGCCTCGCGGACCGGCCCGGCATTCAGAATCAGGATTTCCACCCACATCTCCGCCGGGCTGGCCGCCAGTCGGGTGGTATCCCGAAACCCGGTGCCCAGCGACGCCCCGCGCCGGTCGGGGGTCTCGAGCACCGCCCGGGCCAGGGCTGTTGCGACCACCTGCGGCAAGTGGCTGGTCCAGGCCAGTTGCGCGTCATGGGCAGCGGCGTCAATCAGCACCGGCTGAGCACCGAACACGCTGCGCCAGCAATCCATGATCTCCCGCGCGGCCACATCCCCCGCGGCACCGGTGGAGCTGACGTAAACCACTGCTCCCTGAAAACGGTCGGGCCGCGCCCCGGCCCAGCCGCCCAGATGGGTTCCCACGAACGGATGGCTTCCGGCGAACCGGCGCCCCAGACCGGCCACCGCGGCCCGCGCGACAATCGGTCCCTTGATGCTGGCCACGTCGGTGATCAGCGCGTCAGGCCGGAGCGCGGGGCCCAGGGTCTCAAGCAGCTCCATGGTGGCCTGGGGCGGTGTCGCCAGCACTACCAGATCGGCGTCCCTCACAGCGCGGGCGGGATGTTCCGCCAGATTATGCAGGGCCCCGGCCTGGAGGGCCTGGAAGCCGTCGGCCGGATCCTTCGCATAGCCCACGACGGAAGCAACGCCGGCAATGCGGGCCTGCCATGCCACCGAGCCGCCGATGGCACCGAGGCCGATCACCGCCAAGGACTGGGGCCGCATTCAGGTTTGTCCCAAACCGCCGATACTTCGGCAGGATCAGAGGTTTTGTGGTCGAGGTCCAAACGTAGCAGGGCACGGAGACCTCCTCAACCGAACCGGCGTTGCAGAGGCACACCGACGCCCGCCCCTAAGGGAAGGTCTGCACAACGTGCCCAGAATCGGGCGCGCCCTCCGGCTCCTCTCACTTCCTCCTGAGGGCGAGGCTGGTCCCCAGCGCAGCGAGGGAAGCGCCCGAAGGATCTACTCAATCTGGCAGGGAGGCTCGGTGAGTAGATCCCTCGCTGCGCCCGGGATGAAGTGGACAGGGATGAAGGGGCACTGGGCGCCAGCGGGTCTACCTCCCAGATTACAGGGATCGGTGGACCGCCCGGTCAACCCCCCGCGCTCAGGGCCCTGGTCCGCGCCGCAACGCGGGTGCGTACCTGACTCGTTTCGGGGAGGCATGCCAGGAATGGCCACGATCCTGATTGTCGAAGACAGCCCGGACAACATGAAGCTGTTCCGGACCCTGCTGACGCTCCGCCAGCACAGCGTGGTGGGATTGACCAGTGGTGAGAGACTGTTGTCCACGGTCGAGACTCACCAGCCGGCCCTGGTGCTGATGGACATCCAGCTGCCGGGGAAGGACGGGTTCGCGTTGTTGGAGGAGATCCGGGCTTCGGCCTTCCGGGCAACCCGGGTGGTCGCGCTGACCGCCCACGCGATGGCGGGTGACCGGGAGCGGGCTCTGGCGGCTGGATTTGACGGCTATATTACCAAGCCAATCGACATCCGGAGCTTTCCGGACCAGGTGACCCGAGCACTGGAAGGAGAGCGAGTCACAACCTGATGCCGGAACCGACGCCCACTTCGCCAGACGAACGCCCTGATCGACGGGCACTGCTCCAGGCCTACCAGGATCTGGTGCGGTCCGAGAAGGAGAAGCAGGGTCGCCCGGTCCCGGTGGAGCGTCCGGTCGGCACCCGGCTTCAGGTGCTGGTCCCACTGCTGCTGCTGCTCGGCGGCCTGACTGCCACCCTGGTCCTACGCCCTGCCTGGTTCTTCATCCCTGCGCCGGTGGAGTCGGCCCCACTCCGGGATGCCAGTCTCCGGGTCCTGATGTACCTGCAGATCGACCGCATCGAGCAGTTCCGGTCCAGCCAGGGGCGGCTTCCCTCGAGCCTCAGCGAAGCGGGCGCCGATACCGCGGGTCTGCGCTACACGCCCGGCTCCTCCACTTATTCGCTCACCGGAAGCGCCGGGGGCCCGTCCATCACCTACGACTCGCGGATCCCACCCCGGCAGTTCCTGGGTGGCGCCTATCGGCTGATCCAGCGCCGCCGGGGCACGCGGTGAGGCCCCGGCGGGGCTGGACACTGATCGAAATCCTGACCGTCTTGGCGGTCCTCGGGGTGCTGTCCTCGCTGGCCATACTCAAGTACATCGACCTTACCCGCACGGCCTTCGCGGCCAAGATCACCGGCGAGTTCGTCACGGTCCGACTGGCGGCGTACAACTATGAAGCCGACCACCGGGAACAGTGGCCGTCCGAGACCGGACCGGGCGTGGTACCGCCGGAGATGGCGCCGTACCTGCCCACCGGCTTCGCGTTCGTCCGCGAGACCTACGAACTGGACTGGGACAACCGCAGTCCGAGCCTGGTTCCCTACCAGCTCGCCATATCAATCACCACCACGGATCCGCGGCTGCTCCACGCCCTGGTCCAGAGCCTCGGAACCCGAGCCCCCTACTACTTCAATGGCAACAAGCTGACCTACGTGCTGATCGACGAGAGCGGGAACTACTAGGCGATGGGCGACGGGCGACGGGGCGAGAAGGCGAGAAGGCGAGGAGGCGAGAAGGCGAGAAGGCACCGCGCATCATGCACCACCCATCACCCCCTACTCCCCAGCCATGGGCCGTAGCCAGGCACCATCTCGCCCGAAGCTGTATTGGGTACTGGGCCCTGGGCCCTGGGCCTGGGCACTTCCCCACCACCTACTCCTGAGCCTTCCGCTTCGATTTGGTCTCCCGCTCCCACTGCCGGGCGATCTTGAGGACATCGGGATTCACCTTCGGGAATGCCGGCTTCATGCGCTCCAGCGCCTCGACCACCACCCGGGCGACCAGCAGGTCCCGGGTCTTCTTGCGGTCGGCCGGCACCAGATACCACGGCGCGCAGGGTGTGCTGCACTTCGCCAGGACATCCCCGTAGGCCTCGGTGTAGTCGTCCCAGCGCTCGCGTTCCTCGAGGTCGCCGACCTGGAACTTCCAGTTCTTCAGCGGATCGTGCACCCGGGCCAGGAGTCGCTGCATCTGTTCGTCCCTCGAGATATGCAGGAAGAACTTGAGGATAGTCACGCCGTTCTCAGTGAGCATCCGCTCGAAGGCGTTGATCTGATCGAAGCGGCGGGCCCAGACCGCCTTGGGGGCCAGCTGGTGCACCCGGACCACGAGCACATCCTCATAATGGGAGCGGTTGAAGACCCCAATGGCCCCCCTGGGCGGGACCACCTGGTGGACCCGCCAGAGGTAGTCCCGGGCCAACTCGTACTCGGTGGGCCGCTTGAAGCTGCTCACCAGGCATCCCTGGGAGTTGAGCGGCCCGAACACCTTGCTGATCAGCCCGTCCTTCCCCGCGGCGTCACGCCCCTGGAGCACCACCAGCAGGGCCTGCTTCGCCTCGGCGTAGAGGGCGGTCTGCAGCTCGGTCAGCCGTTCCAGCAGCGGCGCCAGGGCGGCCTCGGCCGCGGCGCCCCGGAGCTCGTCCTCCGCGATGGCGGACTCATCGTCGAGAGGCGGCCTGGTGCCGGAGGCGATCGGGACGAGCGACATGGGAAGGGCTCCTGGGCGGTACGGCGGTACGGCGGTACGGCGGTACGGCGGTACGGCGGTACGGCGGTA
>CALMOP010000344.1 GCA_937871775.1 uncultured Gemmatimonadota bacterium
GGACTCACCAAGGGCCAGTACTCACCCACGAGTGAGGTGGGCAAGGTCACCAAGAGCTCGCCGTTCGGTTCGCTCGACCACCCGTTCAACCCGGTCTCGGTCGCCATCGGCGCGGAGGCCACCTTCGTGGCCCGCACCCACGACCTCGACCGCAAGCACATGCAAGAGGTGTTCCGTCGCGCGCACGAGCACCGCGGCACGGCGTTCGTGGAGATCTACCAGAATTGCGTCACCTTCAACGACGGGACCTTCGAATTCCTGACCAATCGGGACACCCGGGACGAGCATCGGCTGCTGCTGCGGCATGGAGAACCGCTGCTGTTCGGGCGAAATCTTGAACGGGGCATCCGGTTCCGGGACGGGGCACCGGAAGTGGTGCGGCTCGGCAACGGCATCCGGGCCGAGGACTGCGCCAGCCACGATGCGCTGCGGATGTCGAGCGGAGCCGCGTTCCTGCTGGCCCAGCTGGCGCCGCCGGATTTCCCGGTTCCCCTGGGGGTCTTCCGCGCGATGCAGCTGCCGACCTACGACGCGCTGAGCGAGCAACTCACCGCCACGGCCCGGGAGCATCGGGGGCGGGGCAGCCTGCAGGACCTGCTGGCCAGCGGGACTACCTGGACCAGCAGCTGAATTCCGCGGCCCCTCTCAGGGGCCGCGGCCGCTTTCCGCCGTCAGCCGCTTCACCAATACGTAGTAGCCGGGATCGACCTGAAACTCGTCCGGGTGGGCGAGGGTCGCTTGCTGCCAGTTGGTGGTGGGGCGGATCAGGCTGTAACCCTCGTCCCCGAGCGTCACCGGGAGTGGGATGTCGAAACCCGGCACCACATTGGCCCAGCGGTAGGCGAGCGTGGAGCCGTCGATCCGGTACTCCAGCGTCGGGATCTGGGTCGTGGTGAGGTACTGGGCGAACACCGGGCCGAAGGCGATGCCCGACTCCTGGCTGATGTACTCCTCCACCTGGCGGGCCGTCACGATCCGGTGGCGGTAGACCTGGTTGAGACCGCGCAGGATCCGCCGCCACCGCTCGTCATCGTGGATGACCTGACGGATGAGGTGCAGCATGTTCCCCCCCTTGGGGTACATGTCACCCGACCCTTCCCGGTTCAGGCCGTACGCCGGGGTCACCGGACGGTCATTGTGGATCCCCCGTCGAGTGCCCGCGACGTACTGGGCGCCGGCCTCACGGTCCCGCAGGCACTCGATGTACAGGTTCTCGGCGTAGTTGGCGAAGCTCTCGTGGACCCACATGTCGGCGAGGTCGGCCGTGGTGAGGCTGTTGCCGAACCATTCGTGGGCGCTTTCGTGCACGATGATGAAGTCCCAGTCCAGGCCCTGCCCGGTTCCCGAGAGATCGTGGCCCAGGTAGCCGTTGTGATACTGGTTGCCGTAGGCGATGCCGCTCTGGTGCTCCATGCCGAGATGGGGGGTCTCCACCAGCTGGTAGCCATCGGCGTACCAGGGATAGGGCCCGAACCAGTGCTCGAAGCAGCGGAGCATCGACTTGACCTGGGTGAACTGGGCCTGGGCCGTGGCGAGGTGATAGCGGAGTGGCCAGTAGTTCAGGGTGAGGCGGCCGCCTTCCCCGTAGAACGCATCCTTGAGATGGCCATAGTCCGCGGCGTTGACCGCCACGTCGTAGTTGTTGATCGGCTGGCCCACGAACCATTCGTAGGACGTGGTGCCATCGCCGTTCACGGTCACCTCGCGGAGTCGGCCGTTGGAGACATCCTGCAGTGACGAGGGCAGCGTGACCACGATGCGCTGGCTGTCCGGCTCCTCGGTCTGGGTGTCCTTGTTGGGCCACCACACGCTGGCGCCGAGTCCCTGACAGGCGGTGGCGATCCAGTCGACTCCCAGGCTGTCGCTGCCCCAGACGAAGCCACCGTCCCACGGGGCCCGGGTGGCGACCCGGGGATGCCCTAAGTAGAACACGCTCATTGTGCCCGTCGCTCCGGCCGGCTGCGAGGCCTCAAGGTACACGAAGAAGGCGTCGCCATCGCGCCGGTACTGCAGCCGCCGACCCCGCTGCACGAAGCTGTCGACCTGCAGCGGCCGCTGCAGGTCGATCTGCATTTCCATGGCGGGCTGCAGGACCCGGTAGGTGATGTGGTTGACCCCGCGGATGGTGCTGTCGGCGGGGCTCACCCGGACCTGGAGGTCGTAGTAGGTGACGTCCCACCAGGCCCGCTCGGGGGTGATGCTCCCGCGGAGGGTGTCGGCATGGGTGGCGGCCGAGTCCTGGGCCGCAGCCGGCGTCCCGGCCACCAGCAGCGAGGCCAGCATCAGAGTGAAGCGCATTCGGCGTGGGTCCGGGCGCGGGTCGGAGATGGGGGCAGCGGTCACGTTGGCACCGGGGCGGAGGGTCGCCGCAAGCTAAGCGCTCCCGGTCGAGGCGGCAGCGCTCCCCGGCTCGATCCCCGCGGCCACCGGGGGGTCGCGATCTGCCGCGCCCTGGCACCGTGGCCGTGGGGCTCGGGATCCGGTAGCCAGTTGCGAATTCCCCAGCGGCGGGTATCGTAAGACCCCGATCCCTGAGCCTTTCCATGTTTCGGGCCAAATTCCAAGGAGTCCCCTCCATGCGTCGCATACTCGGTGTGACGTTCCTGCTGGGCGTGACGGCCATGCCGGTCCGCGCCCAGACCATGCGAGAAGCGATCGAGAGCCTCTTCCAGTTCGGGACGGGGTGCGCCCAGCTGGTCTGCCTGCCGGCCGCCACCGGTCCGCATGGGCAGCATTTCAATATCTCGGCGGCCGGGGCCCAGGGGAACTTCGTCGATTTCATCGCCAACTCCATCAGCGAGAGCGCGTCCAACATCCCGATTTCGGCCGCGACCAGCAGCGGGATCCTGGTGCTGTCCGAGGAGGGCCTGCCGGTGCGCCAGGCCACCAGCGCTGGGCCGGTGTTCGGGGAGCGGGTCCAGACCCTCGGCCGCGGGCGGGTCTTCTTCGGGGTCAACGTCACCAACTCCAGCTTCTCGACCCTGAGGGGGCTGCCGCTCAACCAGTTGCGAACCAACTACACCCACCAGGACACCCCCCCCGTGGGGCTGGGCACTCCCATCTTCGAGAACGACGTCATCGAAGTCAGCACCGACATGGACCTGAATATCCTGGCGATCACTCCGAGCCTGACCTACGGGGTCGGGGAGCGGGTGGATCTCGGGGTCTCGATTCCGGTCCTGAACAGTGTGATGGACGGAATCAGTACCGCTCAGATCATGACCTTCGGCTCCAATTCGCCGCATTTCTTCGGCGACTCCGTCAACCCGTCGTTGCAGGCGGTCAGCGTCGCTCACTCGTCCTCCCTGGGCATTGGCGATGTGTCGCTGCGCATGAAGCTGGCGCTGGCCTCGGGTCGGCAGTGGGGGTTCGGACTGCTGGGGGACCTGCGGCTGCCCACCGGCAGCGAGGACAACTTCCGCGGTACCGGGCATGTCGGCTTCCGCGGGCTGGGCATTGTGTCGGCGCGGTTTGAGCGCTTCAGCCCGCACCTCGATGCGGGTTACTTCTTCCGCTCCGGCTCGGAGCTGAACGATGCCGCCCTGGTCACCGCCGGGTTCGATCACCTGGTAGCGGAGTGGGCCACGCTCGCGGTGGATGTCATCTCCCAGTGGCAGGTAGGGAACAGCAGCTTCACCCCGCCGGCGGACGTGATCCTGACCTCCCCCGAGTTCGCCGGCACGGTCAAGCGGTTCATCACCCCCACCAACATTCCGGACCAGCGGGATGATGCCGTGATCGGCTCCCTAGGGATGAAGTTCACCACCCGGTCGGGGGTGACCGTCCTGGGCAATCTGCTGGTCCCGATGCATCATGGCGGGCTGCAGGCCGACCTGACCTTCACGGGCGGGCTGGAATACACCTTCTGAGGGGGGCTACTGCAGGGTGGAGGTCTGATCGATGCGCTCGAACCTCCAGCGTTCCTCAAGCCGGACCGAGGTCGAGGAATGCAGCACCAGACGCTGTTCCTCGTGTCGGCGGTTGGCCAGGACCAGGCCGATGTCGAACTGCGCTGATTGCCCCGAGGCGATGCGGATGGATCCCGCCATCGCCACCGCGGTAATCTTGTCGTAGTCCCGGAACAACTTCGCCCAACTCAGCCGGGTGGACTCGGGCATGCCCGGATACAGCGCGCGGATCCGGTTCACGTCGCGCGACTCGATCGCGGCCGCGTAGTCCTCGATCAGGCGGCGGATCCCCGGGCCCGGGTCGGGAGGCGGGCGAGGGGCCGGCGGCGGCGGGACCGTGATGATCACCATCGCAGCCCGGCCTCCGCTGGCCGCACCGATCTGGGCGGTCCCGGCGGCCCGGGCGATCACCAGTCCGTTGTCCGAGACCTCGGCCACCTGCAGATCGCTGCTGCTCCAGCGCACCTGCCGGTCGACAAGAACGGCCCCGCCGCTGTCCAGCACAGTGGCGCGGAGCGCGACCTGGTTGCCGATGGCCACGGTGGCCGCAGGGGGGTTGATTTCGATGCTCGCCACCGCCACCGGCGCCGGGGTGACCGGAGGGGGTGGCGCCGGAAGGCTCACCGCCAGGGTCAACGAGTGGGTCACTCCGCCGGCGCTCGCGGCGATCGAGGCTGTCCCCGCCGCCCGGGCGATGATCTTCCCGCTCCGGCTGATCGAAGCGATGGCCGCATCACTCGAGGTCCACCGGAGTCCCCGGACCTCCACCCGCCGCCCGGCCGAATCCAGTCCCGTTACACCGAGCTGAATCGAATCCCCCATGGTGAGCCGAGTGATCGCCGGCGCGATGACCAGGGAGGCCACGGTCCCGCGCCCCGGCTGGGCAGGGCTGGGTTCCGGCGGTGGGGCCGGGGCCGGCGCCGGCACCACCATCGGGGTCACCGAATCGGTGGTGGGGCTTGAACTCGGTCCCGTATCGCTCGGCGCGACCGCGGACTTGATCGGTCGGGTGGCCACCCGCGAGGTCGGTGGAGCGAGCCGGGGTCGAAACCAAATGGCCAGCATCGCGGCGACCACTACCGCGGCGGCCAGCGCCATACGCCACCCCCGCGGCCGCGCCTGGGACTCGCTGATCCGGACCGTGGGGGCTTCATCCGGGGACTTGGCCGCCGGCACGGTCGGGATTCCGCCCCGAGGGGTACGCGGACCGGCCCGACGCGAGGCGGGGAGCGGACTCCGGGGAGTGCTCGGCAGGCTGGCGCGCCGGTTCGGGGCACAGGCCCGTGCGATCTCGCTCATCTGGATCTGGATGGGATCGTTGTGCGCCAGGGGCGGAGCCCCGATCGCCCGGATCACGTCATCCATCGAGCCCCAGCGGTGCTCCGGCGCCTTCTCGAGCATCCGCATCACGGTGGCCTCCAGCCCATTGGGGCAGTCCGGCCGACCCTCCTTCAGCGGCGCCGGGGCCTGATTCAGGTGGGCGTACATCGCCGCGATCGGGTTGGTGGCCTGGAAGGGGACCTGCCCGGTGAGCATTTCGTAGGCGACGATCCCCAGCGAGTACTGGTCGGAGGCCCCTGTAACCGGGAGGCCCTGGCACTGCTCCGGACTCATGTGGGTGGGCGTGCCGATGGTGGTGCCGGTGGTGGTGACCCCGCTGCTATCCAGGGACTTCGCGATACCGAAATCGGTGACCACGATCCAGCCGTCTTCGTCCACCACGATGTTTCCCGGCTTCACATCCCGATGGACCACCCCCCGCCGGTGGGCGTGGGACAGGGCCTCGGCGGTCTGGCTGAGGATCGCCTGCACGATGGGAATCGGGAGCTGCTTCTGGTGCCGGATGACCACATCGATCGACGGGCCCGCCAGGTACTTCATGACGAAGAAGACCAGGGTCTCGGTCTCCCGCACGGCGTAGATCGGAATGATGTGAGGATGGCTCAACGCAGCGGCGGTGCGAGCCTCCCGCTTGAAGCGTTCGGCGGTGCTGTCGGCCAGCATGTGCGGCGAGACCAGCTTGATCGCCACCTTGCGATCCAGGGCGAGGTCATGGGCCAGGTAGACGGTGGCCATTCCACCCCGGCCCAGCTCCCCCAGGATCTCGTACTCGCCCAGGGTCTCCTCGCGCAGCTGTTCCAGGGCCCATTCATCGGGCCCCATGCGCCGCCGGGAAGGGGTATCCTGGGCGCCGGACATCGCGAGCGTGGCGACCTGCTCCCCGCTGAGGGAAACGCCGCAGCTGATGCAGAACTGTCCCCCCGGGGTGACCGGAGTTCCGCAGTTCTGGCAGGTCGGGGTGCTCATCGGGGGTCGGGAGTTCCAGTCACGGGTATCGGCAGCGGCTCGACCGGCGGGCGGGCCAAAACACGGCGCCGGTCCGAGACGAGCGTCGCCGTACCACGTCAGGGTTCAGACTGCGCCTTTCCCTAATGTTACGCCCGGAGTCCCCGGCTGGCTAGACACCAAGATTGCGCCGGAGGGGAAATCGAGCGACTCAGTACTTGGACCGCATGTAGGCCAGGCCCTGGGCGGTCGCTTCCCGCCAGGCCTGATCGACCTCCGGAGAGAACTCGGGGTCGAATTCCCCGGCTGTCTTGATCAGGCTCTCGAGGAACCCGGGGTAGAAGGAGGGATCCACCCCGAGGTCGCCTCGTCCATGTCGCTCGGCCACCCGGGTGAGGAGGTTCGGTTCGGTGGTGGTGTGCTGGTTGTACGATAGCAGGAGGCCAATCGCGTGCTGCAGCAATCGATGCTGCCGCTTGAAGTCGGTCTTGGAGAACATGGGTGGTGCCGCAGGACAGGCGGCGAAGAAATGGGCGTAGAACACGTCAAAGAAGCGCGGTGCAGCGCAGCACCGGTCGTAACTGGCACGCGCGATCGTCACCGCATTGCTGGTCACAGGCCGCCCCGGGAGGTCATCGACCAGCAATTAACCCCCAATTGTCCCGGCCGCAACCTTCTCCACTGAACCGCAGCTGTGAACGGCCCTGGATCAGGGGGACCTGGGAGCGCCGGGCGAGGTGGCCGGGGGGAGCACCGCGCTCAGCCGGGTGCCCCTAATGGTCGCCGTCACCCGCTGGCTCAGGGCATCCCGCCCCGGGGTCCAGGTGACCCGGGCCCGGCCGGTCGCGTCGCTGGTCAGGCTGGTAGCGGACAGCCGCCCCCCCGGGCTGACAAACTGCACCTTTGCTCCCTGGACCGGATTGCTGTTGAGGTCGGTCACCGTGGCCACCAGCCGGTGGGGCTGCCCCGGTTTGCCCGGAGTCTCGGCCAACTCAAGGGCGGCGGCGGGCCCCGCGACGGCGGTGGCGGTGACCCCCGCCTCAATCGGGACCGACTCCGACCGCACCCGCAGGGTCTGGGGTCCCGCCTGGGTGCCGAGCGCCCAACGAACTACCGCCCGACCGACGCTATCCGTGGCCGGGGCCAGATCCGCGACCGATCCGGTCGATGGGCTCACCGCGAGGCTGACCCCCGGCACCGGATTCCCTGCCGAGTCACGCACCGCCAGGACGATGGTCTTGGCCAGCTGGCGGCCGGCCTGGCCCACCTGCCCGCCGCCGGCGACGAGCGTCAGGGAAGCGGGGGGGCCAGGCAGAGCCGAAGCGGTGACCCGGAAGGCCGGTATCGTCCGGGGGGACCCGATTTGAGCCAGCAGCCTCTGGGGGCCGGGATGCGGCCCCAGCTGCCAGCGCGCCTGCGCTTCTCCCAGACTGTCGGTCCGGGCCGGGGCATCGATCGCGCCACCGTCCAGCAGCCGCCAGGAAACCGGTACCCCCGCGAGAGCCGCCCCGGTGGTGTCGGTAAAGCGAAGCCGGACCGGCTCGACCAGGAAGGTCCCGGCGCGGCCTTCAGGCTGCGAGCCCAGGAGCTCCGTGACGGTGGTGCCGGGCTCGGGGTCCGCCTCGCCCAGAACTCCGAACAGCGAGTCGGTGGTGGAGAGCCGGATCAGCACCCGCTGCGGGCCGGCGTGGCGGCTGAGGGTCCAGGTGAAACGGAACCGGCCATCACGGTCGGCCACCAGGTCCCGGGGCAGGGCCTGACCTTCGCCGTCGCCGGTCATGATCGTGGCGATGGCGCCGGGCACCGGTCGTCCCTCGGGGGACAGGGCCCGGAGCACGATGGGCCCGGGCAGGGGGTTGCCCGCGATCGCATGCTGGTGGTCCCCGCTCAGCACCTCCACGGCCGTGGCCGTGAGTTTCACCTCCACCGCCACGTCCGCCATGCTGCCGCCCACGGCGGCCCACAGCCGCGAATGCCCCGCTGAGCGGCCGATGGCAGTTCCCAGGGAGTCGACCTGGACCACAGTGGTGTCCCGGCTTTGCCAGCGGGGCGTGACCTGGGCGATGCGGTGGCCCCGGCCGTCCAGGGCGATGGCGGCAAACTGCAGGGTGTCGCCCTGCTGGATCCGGACCGAGCTGTCGCCGGCGATAAGCACCCGCCGCGGAATCTGCCGCACGGTGAGCACCGCCCGGGCGGTCAGGTCGCGGACCGTCGCGGATACCCAGGTACTGCCGGGGCCGCGGGCCACGACCGTACCCGAAGAATCGACCGACACCACCGTGGTGTCGGCCGCCGCCCAGTGGATCCGGGCCCCGCTGAGCACCGCACCCCGGTGATCGCTGACGGTGGCGACCAGGGGGATGGTATCGCCGATGGCGTCCAGCGAGTCACTCCGGGGGGACACCATGATCCGTGCGGCCGCATGGTCGGCGAAACTGAACAGGGATCCTTCCAGCCACGGTGTGAGGCCCAGACTGCGGGCGTTCGCCAGCAGCGCCAGCAGCGCGGCCGAGGAGGTCAGGATCCAGGTCACTGTCCTTCCCGTCGTGCTCATCACGGGGTTGGGCGGGGCGGTCTGCTTCACAGGCTCGGGTCTCCGTGGGGCGGTGTAGCGATCCTTGCTCTCTAAGGGGAGAGACGCAGCAACGCCGTGCGCCGGCTCACAACGAGAGTGACGCCACCCAATTTCTTGTCGGTTGGCGGCCCGCGGTGGGGGCCACGACCCGGGATAACGGGCCTACCCTGCCGCAGGCAGCCGGTTCGCTTCGCGAGTGCGCTCGACCAGGAGCCGCTCGGTGAAGTCCAGCCGATTCTCCAGTTCCCGGACCCTGGCCTCCAGGCCCTCCAGGTACTCGCGCTGCTCAGCGAGATCCCGCCCCAGCTGCGGGTCCGAGGCCGGGATGCCCCGGTGACGGCCCCGGGGCATTCCCGCCCAGTGCCGCGACATCACGCCGAAGAACATCATCGCCAGGGCAATCCACATCCAGTGCATCGAGGTTCCCCGGTGGAGGTCAGCCCCAGGCCTGTTCGATGTCCGCCGCAGCCTTGCGCAGGATTTCGGCGACCCGAAGCAGCGCCGGATCCTCCGGGCCGCGGTGCCACGCCCGCCGAAAGGTCTCGCGGGCCAGCCCGGCGAAGGCCGCATGGAGGTCGCCGCGGGCCCCGCCGGCGATGTCGTTCACGGCATCCTTCACCCGGCCGATGATCTCGTCCAGCAGATCCCGGTGTTGCTCGAGGTAGGCCTCGCCCTCGGGGGTGAGATGATAGACCTTCTTGCCGGCGGTCTCAACCACCCGGACATAGCCCTCGTCCTCGAGCAGTTGCAGGGTGGGATAGACGGTGCCGGGCGAGGGGGTGTAGCAGCCCCCCATCCGCTCCTCCAGGGCTTTGATGACCTCGTAACCGTGGCGGGGCTTTTCCTTCAGCAGCCTGAGGATGACGAACTTGAGTTCGCCGGATTCGAAGAACTGATTGCGTCTGCGGCCCCGGGCCCGGCCCCACATCGTCTCCCAGCCGGCGGGACCGAAGGGTCCGAACTCTTGGCCGCACCAGAAGCCACTCCATGCCTTGGACATGCTGCTATCTCCGGTATATCGTGTTGAATGACGTACGATATATCGTAAGATAGATCACAGAATTGGTCAAGCCCTGAAAACCCCCATGTCCCGGCCGCTGGCTCAGTTGACCCGGACCGCCTCCAGGGCGATGGTGAGGTCTACCTGTTTGCCTATCAGGCTGGTGCCGTCCACGATGGTGTTTCCCCCGATGCCGAAGTCCATTCGGTCGATGGCGGTTGTGGCCTCGAATCCGATCCGTTCGTGGCCCTCGGTGTCACGTGCAATGCCGCGATACTGGCCCGATAATGTCACCGGCTTCGAATGTCCCTTGATGGTGACTACTCCACTGATGGTGATGGCGCTGTCAGGGCCGGTCTTGATTCCGCCACCTTCGAAGCTCAGGACCGGGAAGCTATCCACCCCGAAAAACTCCGCGCTCCGGAGGTCGGCGTCCCGATAGTTGTTACCGGTGTTCAGGCTGGCGGTTTGCACGCGGACGGTGACGGAGCCGGTGGTCCAGTCACCGCCGGAGGTACGAATCACCGCATACCAGTCGGTGAACGTACCCCGGACTCGGCCGACCAGGTGACTGACCCGGAAGTCGATCTGGGAGTGAACGATGTCGACGATCCAGCGGGAGCCCTCGCTCCCCTTGGCGGCGTTTGCCGCCTGGCCCTGGACCTCTGCCGCAAGCCCCAGCAGCACTCCCGCCACGAGCCCGATACCCACCACACGCCTGGACATGACAACCTCCCTGTGCATCTCCGGGCATCTCACCCGCGCGCCGGTCGGCGCAGGGGCGTGATGATCGCTTGAAGGTTAGGCGTCGGTTAGTGAAGTGGCCATGAAGGATCTAAGAGGGGGATGCCTCGACTTCACGGGATCACGATCCCGGGACGGCGAGAGCGCGGACCAGGCGGTAACTGAAGTCGAGCCCTTCGTAGAAGGCGCTGACCCGGATTCGCTCATCCCGTCCGTGGGCCCGGATATCGTCCTCGTCGAGCGGCACACCCGAGATGCCGTAGACCGGCATACCGGCGTTCCTGAGGTAGAGGCCGTCGGTGGCGCCGGTTTCCATGCTGGGAATGACAGTCGCCTCAGGCCACAGGACCCTGGTGATCCGTTCCACCGGTTCCAGTACCTCCGGTACCAGTGGAGAGGGCGGCGAGGGAACCGGCGCCTGCCGCACCGTGACATGGATGGCGGTATCACCCGTCACCCGGCGGATGGTGGCGCTGACACTGTCCGGGTTCTCGTCGGGGAGCATCCGGCAGTTGACCACCGCCAGGGCCAGCTGGGGCAGGGCATTGTCGGCGTGGCCTCCCTCGAGTCGAGTGGCGACGCAGGTGGTTCGGAACTGGGCGTTGAAGAACGGGGACTCCGCCGACAGCCGGGCGATCGCAGTGCGGTCCCCGGCCGCGGCCCGGCGCATGGCGGCCGCGGTGGCTGGAGGGGCGGACGCGGCGGCGCGGTCGAAGTAGGCCCGCGTGATCTCGTTCAGTCGGGCCGGGAAGCTGAAGCGCGCCAGGCGGTCGAGGCCAGCGGCGAGTCGATAGATGGCGTTGTCGCGCACCGGCAGCGAGCTGTGACCCCCCGGGTTCCGCACCGTCAACTCGAGGTCCATGTAGACCTTCTCGCTGGCCTGCACATTCCGGGCTTCCATGTGACCACGGCGGACAATCGGGTCGCCGCCGTCGCCGTTGACGCAGTAGGCCGCATCGATCAGCTCCCGCCGGCTGGCGAGCAGCCACTGTACTCCGTTGTTGCCGCCGCCCTCCTCGCCGGCCGTCAGGGCCAGGATCAGGTCCCGGTCGGTCGCCGCGGCTTCACGGTGGAGCCGGAGCAGCACCTGGGCATAGATGGCCCCCAGGTCCTTGATGTCGCTGGTCCCGCGGCCATAGAAGAATCCGTCCAGTTCCGCGAACTGGAACGGGTCCACCGACCAGTCATCCCTGAGCGCCTCCACCACGTCGAGATGCGCCAGCAGCAGAATGGGCCGACGCGCCGGGTGGGAAGCGCGCAGCCGAACCACCACATTCATGTGGGTGGTGTCGGGTCCCACCACCTGCACGTCCGCGGCGGGAAACCCCGCCGCGAGAAACCGTTCGGCGATGGCCTGGGCGGCGGGCGTGGTGCTGCCGTGGGCGTGGGTGGTGTTGATGTTGATCAGCTCCGCGAAGATGGCGCGGGCCTCTTCGCGGTCGGCGGCAGAAACCTGGGCCGCGAGCCGGGCGGCCGGTTGGGCGAGCAGCACCAGGGTCAGGCAGGGGTACAGGGCCCGGGTATGGCGGCGCATGTGCGAGAGATCCTGGTCGGGAAGGGCTGCAATATAGTCTGGCTTGGAAGACGGGCGCCGTTCCGCCATCTTAAGTGACCGTTTCACTCGCCTCACCCCCCGGTACGACCTGGAGATCACGCGATATGGAGACCCGCCGGATCGGATCCCTGAAGGTGTCCATCGTCGGACTGGGCTGCAGCAACTTCGGCTGGCGACTCGATGCCAAAGGGTCCGAAGCCGTGGTGCACGCCGCCCTCGACGCGGGCATCACCTTTTTCGATTCCGCCGACGTGTACGGGGATACCCACAGCGAGGAGTTCCTGGGGAAGGCCCTGGGCCGGCGCCGGGGGGAGGCCATCGTGGCCACCAAGTTCGGCAGCCCGATCGACGAGAAGCGCAAAGGGGCCCGGCCGGAATACGTGAAGCGTGCCGTCGAAGACAGCCTCAGGCGACTGGGCACCGAGGTCATCGATCTCTACCAGCTGCACCAGGTGGATCCCCTGGTGCCCATCGGCGACACGCTCGGGGCGTTGAGCGACCTGGTCAAGGCCGGCAAGGTCCGGGAGATCGGGTGCTCCAACCTGACCCCGGGGCAGCTCAAGGCAGCCGAGGCCGCGACCCGGAAGGACGGGGCTCATTTCGTGAGCGTGCAGGGCGAGTACAGCCTGTTGCACCGGGAAGCGGAGCAGGGGCTCATTCCCGAGTGCCGGCGCCAGGGCCTCGCCTTCCTGCCGTTCTTCCCCCTCGCCAGCGGCCTGCTCAGCGGAAAGTACCGCTACGGACAACCGGCGCCGCAGGGGAGCCGCATCGGGAGTGGCGGCATGTTCTCCGACCTGATGTCGGAACGGAACCTCCGGGTGGTGGAGGACCTGATGCTGTTTGCCTCGTCCCGGGGCCGGACCCTGCTGGAGCTGGCCCTGTCATGGCTTGCGGCCCGACCCAGCGTGGCCTCGGTCATGGCCGGCGCCACGTCGGTGGAGCAGGCCCGGGCCAACGCCGCCGCGGCGGGCTGGCACCTGACTGACGCCGACATGGGCGAAGTGAACACCATTGCCAAGGCGGAGTGAGCCGGACCATCGACCTCCAGCGTCTGCTCCAGGGTCTGGGCTCCACCTGAGACTCCACGGCCCACTCGGCCGACCGCAGGGCGACCATGACCAGCCCGGTTGACGAACCCCTCATCATTCCCGTCGGGGATGGCTACGTCTCCGGGTTGCTGCGCCAACCCCAGCAGCCCTCCTTCCTGTACATCCTGGCGCACGGCGCCGGGGCGGGCATGCGACACCGGTTTCTCGACACCATGGCGGGTCTCCTCGCGATCGAGGGGATTGCCACCCTGCGGTACCAGTTCCCCTATATGGAAAACAACCGAAAGCGGCCTGACCCACCGGCGGTGGCGGTGGCCGCGGTCCGTGCCGCGGTGGACGCCGGCGTCACGGCCATGCCCGGGGTTCCGCTGCTGGCCGGGGGGAAATCCTTCGGCGGTCGCATGACCTCGACCGCGGCCGCTGCGAGTCCGCTCGCCGCCGTGCGCGGCCTGGTGTTCCTGGGGTACCCGCTGCATCCGCCGGGGAAGCCTGGGGTCGAACGGGCGGCCCACCTCACGTCGATCCGGGTCCCGATGCTGTTTCTGCAGGGGACCCGGGACGATTTCGCCCAGCCCGATCTGCTGCGCGATACCATCCTGCGGCTGGGCCGTCTGGCCACCCTCCACCTGGTTCCGGATGGAGACCACTCCTTCGGGGTACGGAAGGCGTCCGGCCACGATCCTGCGACCGTGCTGCCCGACCTGGCGTCCAGGATCGGATCCTGGGCCCGGGGGCTGCGGTGAGTGGCGGCGCCGTCGCGAGCCTCACTCCTACCGCACGACAGCGCGAGGCTATCGAGGCGCCGCTGGGGCCGGTTCTGGTTCTCGCCGGTCCGGGGGCGGGCAAGACCTTCTGCCTGATCGAACGCATTCGCTACCTGATCCAGCACCAGGGAATCGCCCCGGCGCGGATCGTCGCGGTGACGTTCACCAACAAGGCCGCCGGCGAGATCGGGCAGCGGCTCGCCGGGGTGACTGGGGCGGAACAGGTCACCCGCAGCACCATCCACGCTCTGTGCGTCAGGATCCTGCGGGAGTTCGGTTCGGTGGTCGGCCTCTCGCCCGGGTTCGGTATCGCGGACGAGGAGTATCAGGTGCAGGCCCTGCGCCGGGCCGGGTTCTACAAGGAGGGTCGCTGGCCGCTCGGCTATTTCAGTCGCCACCGCATCGCGGACGCGCCGCTGGACGATTGGCTCACCAACCTGTATCAGCGCTACCGGGAGGTGCTCGACGCCCGCGGCCTGCTCGACTTCGACGACCTGGTAGTGCAGACCGAACGGCTGCTGCGGATCGATGAGGAAACCGCCCGCACCATCACCGGCCGGTGGGACTATCTGCTGGTGGATGAGGCCCAGGACCTCAATCCCAGGCAGTATGCCATTCTGTCGAGACTGGCCCGGGATCACGGCAACATCTTCGTGGTGGGGGACGACGAGCAGTCGATCTATTCCTGGGCCGGCGCCGACCCTCGGGTCTTGCGCACCTTCCTGAACGACCACGGGCTCACCCGACACATCGTCCTGGACGAGAATCGCCGGTCCTCCCGCCAGATCTTCGAGACCGCCCGCCGGCTGGTGGCCCACAACCCCAAGCAGCACGAGAAGGCCCTGCGGGCCACCCGGGAGTCTCCCTGGCCGGTCGAGGTCCATGGGTTCGCCGATGACGACGCCGAAGCCCGCTTCCTGATCGAGGACCTCGCGCGGGACCGCGCCGCCGAGCCGCACCCCTGGGGCGAGGTGGCGCTGCTGTACCGCAAGCATGAGATCGGGGACGCGCTCGAGGCCCGGCTGGTCGAGGCCGGGGTACCCTGTCAGCTGGCTCAGGGCCGGGCCCTCGCCGACGATCCGGTCATCGAGTACCTGGTGGCGGTGCTGCGGGTCCTCGATCGTCCGGGCGACCCGATCCTGGCGGAGCAGTATGCCCGGGTGGTGTTGCCACGGACTCTCTTTGCCACCCTCAAGGCGGACGCCGACCGGCGGCGCACCGGGTTCGTGGAGTGGCTCCGCGAGGTCGGGAGACGCACCCACCGCCGGGATGAGGACGGTCGCAAGGTCCGTCGCTGTCTCTGGGCCCTGGCCAATCTGCCGGCGCTGATCGATCGTCACCTCACCCTTCCCGGCCTGGTCGGGGAAGTGCTGTCGACCCGGGTGGGGCAGTATCGCAGCCTGCTGGAGGAAAAGTTCGAGGAGGGAGTGCTCAGCGACCCCCTGGTCGACCCCGCGGCCGCCGCCCTGGCCCGGAGGCTGGAGCCCGCGCTGCACGGCCGCCGCCGGGTGCTGCTCCCGGGAGCGGGTGGCATGGGGCTGGGACTGGCGGCCATGCTGCGGCACGGGGGCATCACCAGTGTCGCCTGCCTGGGCCCGGGGGTAGCGGAGACCGCCGAAGACGTCGTCGTGAGCGCCGCCGACCGGGGCGGCCACAGTCTGCCACTCACGCTGTTCAAGGCGCTGCAGGTGGTGCACAGTCGAGAGCTCCGTCCCGCCTTTGCCGACTTCACGGCGATCGACATCGAGACCAGCGACCTGAGCATCGAGCGCTGCGAGGTCATCGAACTGGCCGCGGTCCGGGTCCGGGAGGGGACTCCGGTCGCGGAATTCCACCGCCTGGTCCGCCCCACCCAGCCGATTCATGCCGCGGCCACGGCGGTGCACGGGTACCGGGATCAGGACCTGGTCGATGCTCCCGACTTCGCCACCGTGTGGGGCGAGTTCCGGGCCTTCGCGGCGGACGACGTGCTGGTGGCCCACAACGGTCACGGCTTCGACTTCCCGGTGCTGCAGCGGCTGGCCCGGGGCCATCCGGCGGGGGACCACTTCCCGGTGTACGACACCCTGCCGCTGGCGCGGGATCTCCATCCGGGCAGCCGGAAGCTGGGCGACCTGGCCTTCGCCTTCGGCATCGACGCCGGTCGGGCCCACCACGCCCTCGACGACACCCGGACCCTGGCCCGGCTGCTGCCGCTGCTGGAACAGCAGAAGCTGAAGCGGGCCCGCACCACGACACTGGGCATGCTGCTGGATCACCTGGCGGTGGCCCAGGCGCTGTCCGACCCGGGGGAGCTGAGCCCCGAGGACCAGAGCTTCCTCGCGATTGGCCGCATCCATGCGCTGGGCCGCTACAGCGAGGCCCTCACTGCCTACCAGGCCGAACTGAGCCTGGCCGATGCGGTGGCGGCCCCGACCCGGGAGCAGTTGATCGAGCGGTTGGGCGGCCAGGCGCTCATGGACCGGCTGCGGCGCGAGAAGAGTGCCGCTGACCGCTATCCGCGGGCCATGGCCAGGCTGCGCCGCCTGCTGGAGCATGCCGGTGGTGTCACGCTGCGGGAGCAGCTGACCGGCTTCCTGGACCGGGTCGTCCTGTCCCAGTCGCGGAGCGGACCGGAGGTAGACCGGGAACGGGTGAACCTGCTCACCCTGCACTCCACCAAGGGACTGGAGTTTTCCCGGGTCTACATCGTCGGGGCGGAGGACGCCCAGCTGCCGGGATCGATGCCGGGCAAGGAGCCCAGCCGCCACGAACTGGAAGAAGGACGCCGGCTGCTGTATGTGGGGATGACACGGGCCAAGGACCGCCTGGTGCTCACCCATGCCCAGAGCCGGGGCGGGCGTGAGGGTGGCGGCACCCGGTATCTGGAGGAGATGGACCTGCGGCGGTAGGGGCTACCGCCCCGCCAGGAACGCCGTCGCGGCGTCGGGCCCGCTGCCCTGGACCTCATCGTGCTTGAAGAACACGTAGCACTCGTCCCAGGACTGTTGCCCCAGTGTCGTCGCCCAGGTCCTCAGGCCCGCCTCGTCGTAGGTCGCCCGGTGCAGTCGGGCATAGCCCCAGCTGGCGGTCGCCACCGGCGGGGTGGTGAAGTCGTCGTGATCGGCGATGCACAGCGCCACGTCGTGCTGGCGCAGCAGGGCATAGACCGGCTCCTCAAACCAGCTCGAGTGCCGGAACTCGATGGTGGCGCGCCAGCGCCGGGGCAGCAGCCCCAGGAAGGTGGCCAGTCGAGGCAGGTCCTGTTTGAGGTTGGGCGGCAGCTGAAACAGGGACGGGCCGCGACGGTCGCCGAGGGCGGCGGAGATCCGGCAGAAGTACTCGACATCGCTGGCCACGTCGACCAGCCGGGCCCGGTGGGTGATGCGCTGCGACGCCTTGAGCACGAAGCGGAACCCTGGCGGCACCTGGGCGGCCCAGTCCAGCAGCACCTTCTCCTTCGGCATCCGATAGAAGGTGTTATTCACCTCGACGGCCGGAAACCGGCCGGCGTAGTGGGCCAGCAGCTGGTCGTCGGGGAGTTCTTTCGGGTAGAAGGATCCCTTCCACTCCTTGAACGACCAGCCGCTGGTGCCGGCGAGCAGCTTCACGTGGTCTCCGCTGGAGCAAGGGCACAGAGCCTGGCCAGTTGGTCCGGATCGTCTGTCTCCGATTCGGTCATTGCGAGGCCCCGAAGGGGCCGAAGCAATCCCCTTACCTCCGAGCGGAGTTAGGGGGATTGCTTCGGGCGCTCCGCGCCCTCGCAATGACTGTTGGGAAGGGCCCCCACTTGTGCAGCTTCCCTAGCCCTGGGCCCGCTTCCTGGGGGGCGCTGCCTGACTGTCCTTGTCCTCGCCGCGGGCCAGGCTCGCCTTCAGGGCTTCCATCAGGTCGATGATCTTGCCGCCGGTCTCCTCGGCGGGCTCGGCGGTGATCTCGTGGCCTTCGACCTTCTGCTGGATCGCCTCCAGCACCCGGCCCCGGACCTGATCGCTGTAGGCCTGGGGCCGGAACTCGTCGCTGGCGGTCTGGTCGATCAGCTGGCGGGCCAGCGCCAGTTCGGCCGGCTTCACGTCGCCGGCCTCGAGGGGGACTTCGGAAACCGGGCGCAGCTCGTCCTGGTAGTGCAACTGCTCCATGACCAGCGTGCCCTGCATCGGCCGCACCAGTACCAGGTGCTGCTGGCCCCGGGCGGCGTACTGGCCCAGGGCGGCGCGGCCGGACTCCTCGAGGGCCCGTCCCAGCAGCCGGTAGGCGCGCTCCCCTCCCTTGTCGGGGCCGAGATAGTAGACTTTCTCGAGATAGATGCGGTCCACCGTCGCGAGCGGCACGAACTCGGCGATATCGATCGAGTTGGTGGCTTTCTCTTCCAGCGCCTTGAGCTCGTCGGGGGAGAACAGCACGAACTGACCCTTGGAGAACTCGTACCCCTTGGCGATGTCGTCTTTCTCCACCACCACCCCTTCCTTGGGGCAGACATATTGCTGCTTGAGGCGGGTACCGCAGCCCTTGTGGACCATGTTGAACGACACCGCCGCGGCCGACTCGGACGAGGAGTACAGCTTGACGGGAACTGACACGAGCCCGAAGGAGATGGTCGCGGAACCGATCGGACGAGCTGGCATGGCTGCAGTCGTGAAGAGAGGGATTGTTATGGTACGGATTCGTCTGCAGCCGCGCAAGAGATAACGTGGAGCCCGATGCGCTGAGCGCGTATCGCGCCAAGCGCGCTCCGGACCAGACCCCGGAGCCGGTCGGGGCGGTGGCCCCCCCTCGGGGGGCGGGACGCATCTTCGTGGTCCACAAGCACGCCGCGCGCCACCTTCACTGGGACCTGCGACTGGAAATGGGCGGCGTGCTCCGCTCCTGGGCGGTGCCCCGGGGACCGTCCTACGATCAGAAGGACAAGCGGCTCGCGGTCCATGTCGAGGATCACCCGGTGGATTATGTGGATTTCGAGGGGGTGATCCCGGAAGGCAGTTACGGCGGCGGCGGCATCATCGTGTGGGATCGCGGGGAATGGAGCCCCGTCGGTGACCCCGGAGACGGGCTGGCCAAGGGGAAGCTGCTGTTCGACCTCAAGGGATTCAAGCTGCACGGCCGCTGGACCCTGGTGAAGCTCAAGAAATCGGAGAAGGACTGGCTGCTCATCAAGGAACGGGACCAGTGGTTGCGCACCGAGGCTGGCGATGAGCTGCCCCAGGAATCGGTGCTGTCCGGTCTGACGGTCGAGGAGCTCAAGGCGGGGGCAACCCCGGCCACGCTCATCGCTGCGGAACTTGAGCGGCTCGGGGCTCCGCAGAAGCCGGTGAAAGTCTCCACCCTGGCCCCGATGCTGTGCGAGCCGAAGGACCAGGCATTCACCCGCGAAGGCTGGATCTTCGAACTCAAGCTGGACGGGTACCGGCTGCTGGTGGTCAAGGACGGCGAGCACGTGCTGCTCCAGAGCCGCAACGGCAACGATTTCACCGCCACCTTCCCGGAGATCGCCCGCACGGTTGCGGCCCTGCCGGTGGAACGGGTGGTGCTCGACGGCGAGCTGGTGGTGCTCGATGCGGAAGGCAAGCCGGACTTTCACCTGCTGCAGCAGCGGGGCCGGATCTCCCGGACTCTGGATATCCGGCGCGGCATGGTGGAGACTCCCGCCACCCTGTTCGCCTTCGACCTGCTGGCGTTCCGCGCCTTCGACCTGCGGGGGCTGCCGCTACTGGAGCGCAAGCGGCTGCTGCAGCGGATGCTGCCGCGGCTGGGTGCGCTGCGCTACCTGGATCACTTCCCAACCCAGGGGGAGGCGCTGCTGACCCAGGTGGCCGGCCACGGCCTGGAGGGCATCATCGGCAAGAAGGCCGATGCGCCCTATCGCAGCGGCCGCTCCCCCGCCTGGGTCAAGATCAAGGCGGCCCGTACCGGCGACTTCGCCGTGGTGGGGTTCACGCCGCCCAAGGGATCCCGCGCCGGCCTGGGGGCGCTGCACCTGGCGGACCTGGTGGACGGAGAGCTGCGTTACGCCGGGCGGGCCGGCAGCGGCTTCAGCGACCGCCAGCTGACCACGCTGGTGGCCGAGCTGCGGCGCGCCGAGCGGAAGACGCCACCGTGCGGCGGCCCGTGGACTCCTGACACCGCCGAGGGAGACCAGCCCTCCGACTGGACCAAGGCGGTGCCGGAACTCAAGGGCAGCACCTGGGTCACACCCGAGCTGGTCGCCGAAGTGAAGTACACCGAGTGGACCCCGGACGGACTGCTGCGACACCCGACCTTTGTCCGGTTCCGGGACGACAAGGGAGTTCAGGACTGTGCCAGGCAGGGGAGCAGGCGCCCGCGGGCGCTTGCTCCGGCGCCGACCCCCGTGTCGGCGCCGGCCTCCGTGCCGGCGCCGGCGCGGGGGCCGCTGCAGCTCTCCAACGTCGACAAGATCTACTGGCCCGAGGACGGCTACACCAAGGGCGATCTGCTCGAGTACTATCGCGGCGTGTCTCCCTGGCTGCTGCCCTATCTCAGGGACCGGCCCCTGGTCCTGACCCGGTTCCCCGACGGGATCCACGGCAAGTCGTTCTACCAGAAGGACGCCCCCGAGTTCGCGCCGGAGTGGATCCGCACCGCGGCGATCTGGAGCGAGGATACCCAGCGGGACATCCGCTACTTCCTTATCGACGATGTGGACGGACTGCTCTACGTGGCCAACCTGGGCTCGATCCCGCTGCACCTGTGGGCCAGCCGAGCCGATACGTTGGAGCGACCCGACTGGTGCGTCATCGACCTCGATCCCAAGGAGGCCCCGTTCGCGGACGTGGTGACCGTGGCCCGGGTGCTGCATGGGCTGTGCGACGAGGTGGGGCTGCCCAACTTCGTGAAGACCACCGGCAAGACCGGGCTGCACATCCTGCTGCCGCTGGGCCGGCAGTTCACTTACGAACAGTCCCGGACCCTGGGCGAGCTGCTGGCGCGGCTGGTGATCAAGGAGCTGCCGAAGATCACCACGATCACTCGGCAGGTGCAGCGGCGGGGACCGAAGGTGTACCTGGACTACCTGCAGAACCGCCACGGGCAGCTGATCGTGGCGCCGTTCAGCGTGCGGCCGCTGCCCGGGGCCCCGGTGTCAATGCCGCTGCACTGGGAGGAAGTAGACGAGACGCTCGATCCCCGCGATCACACCATTCGGAACGCGGTGGAGCGGCTCCAGCGGTTCGGCGAAGATCCGGTCGCGCCGGTGCTCACGCTGGTGCCCGATCTGCTGCAGGTGCTGGAGCGGCTGGGGGAGCGGGGCAAGCGGAGCAAGGGATAGGTGCAGAGCCCGGCTCCTGGCCAGGGAAGCTCTGCACAACCTGGGGGCCCTTCCCAACAGTCATTGCGAGGGCGCGGAGCGCCCGAAGCAATCCCC
>CALMOP010000345.1 GCA_937871775.1 uncultured Gemmatimonadota bacterium
CACTGCCACCCGGGATGCCCAGGAGATCAGAAAGATCCCGGCCAATGTCACGGTTTCCACCAGTGACACCTCGGGCTTCCACGGGTATTTCCTGGGGTCCGACAGCGCCCCGCTCACGGTCACGGAATACGCGGATTATCAGTGCCCGGCCTGCCAGCAGTGGATGTCGGTCCAGATGCCGACCATCGAGGAGCGGCTGATCCAGACCGGCCGAGTGCGCTGGCGCTACCGTGACTTCCCGCTGGATGGCGCCCACAACTGGTCCCGGATCGCCGGGCACGCGGCCGCCTGCGCCGCGGACCAGGGCCAGTACTGGGCGATGAACCGGAGGATCTACAGCTGGGAACCGGACTGGACCAGGTCCGGGGACGCCACCGGCATCTTCCGGGGACTGGCGCGGGAGCTGGGCCTGAAGCTCGACAGCTACGATGACTGCATGCACTCGGCCCGGTATGCCGGGCGGCTGGAGGCCAGCAAGGGCGAGGGGATCCGGGCCGGCGTGAGCTCCACGCCGACGTTTCTCGTCAATGGCCGGCTGTATCCCGGCGGGGAATCGATTCACTACGACATGCTGAAGGCGCTCCTGGACTCGCTCCAGGGCCAGTCGACCCGCTAGTGCCGTTCCAGCTTCTGTCTTCACCTGCCAGGATTCGGGGCAGCGAGTTGGAACGGCACTAGCATGCGCGCCCGGATGGCGGCCGCGGTGCTCAGCCTGGCCGGGATTTTCGTCTCGGCCTACCTCTATCTCCACAAGCTGGGGCTGATCGGGCAACTGGCCTGCGGCACCGGCGGCTGCGAGACGGTCCAGCTGTCGCGCTACGCCCAGTTCCTCGGCGTGCCGGTGCCCCTGGTCGGGGTGGTGGGGTACGGCGCCCTGCTGGGGCTCAGCCTTGCCGCGGTGCAGCGGCCGGCGCAGGCACACTGGGTCCGGCTGCTGTGCTGGGGTGCCGGACTGGGAGTGCTGTTTTCGGCCTGGCTCACCTATCTCGAGCTGTTCGTCATCCACGCCATCTGCCGCTGGTGCATCGGCTCGGCGGTGATCATCACGCTGATCTTCCTGGCTGCTCTCGCGGGCCGGGGCCGGGCCGCCCCGGCGCCGTCATGAACGTGCCGCGCGGCCACGGACCCCCGACTGGCCGGGCGCTAGCGGGTCTCACCCTCGCAGCGCTGGGAGTGGTGTACGGCGACATCGGCACCAGCCCGCTGTACGCCCTCAAGGAATGCTTCGGCAAGGCGCATGGCATCCCCCCGACCCGGGAGAACGTGCTGGGGGTGCTGTCGCTGATCCTGTGGTCCCTGAACTTCGTGGTTTCCTACAAATACATCGCCGAGGTCATGCGGGCCGACAACCGTGGCGAGGGGGGGATCCTGGCCCTCCTCGCCCTGGTGAAGGGGCGCGCCGGTCGGCGGCGTACCCTGCTCACGGTGCTGGGCCTGTGCGGAGCGGCGCTGCTGTACGGCGACGGGGTGATCACGCCGGCGATCTCGGTGCTGGGTGCGATCGAGGGCCTGGATTTCGCCACCACCGCGCTGCGCCAGTGGGTGGTGCCGGTCACCGTCGCCATTCTGGCACTGCTATTCCTGCTGCAGAAGGGCGGCACCGAGCGGGTGGGCCGGATCTTCGGCCCGATCATGATCGTCTGGTTCGCCTGCATCGCGGCCCTGGGGGTCCGCGGCATCGCGCAGGAGCCGGGGGTGCTGCAGGCGCTTTTCCCGTGGCACGCGGTGATGTTCCTGATCCGGGACGGGCGGCAGGGATTCCTCATTCTGGGCGCGGTGGTGCTGGTGCTGACCGGAGCTGAGGCCCTGTATGCGGACATGGGACACTTCGGCCGGCGGCCGATCCGGTTGGCCTGGTTCGGCCTGGTGCTGCCGGCCCTGATGCTGAACTACTTCGGTCAGGGGGCGGCCCTGCTGCAGCGTCCGGAGGCCGTGAGCAACCCGTTCTATGCCCTGGTGCCCTCCGGTCTCCTGTACCCCATGATTGTGGTGGCGACCACCGCCGCCATCGTGGCCAGCCAGGCCCTGATCTCGGGCGCCTTTTCGCTGACCCAGCAGGCGGTGCAGCTCGGCTATTCGCCCCGCATGACCATCCGGCATACCTCCGAACGGGCGCGGGGGCAGATCTACGTGCCGGAGGTGAACTGGGCCCTGATGGTCGCCTGCATCTGGCTGGTGTTCACCTTTGGCAGTGTAACGCGGCTGGCCGCGGCCTACGGCATCGCGGTCACCGGGACCATGGCCATCACCAGCATCCTGTTCGGGGTGGTGGCCCGGGAGCGGTGGGGGTGGAGCTGGGCCAAGGTGTGCACCGTGGTCGGGCTGTTCCTGGTGGTGGATCTGGCGTTCTTCTCCGCCAATCTGGTCAAGTTCGTTGAAGGCGGCTGGTTCCCGATCGTGGTCGCGGCCCTGATCTTCGCGCTGATGAGCAGCTGGAAGCGCGGCCGGGCGCGGCTCTCCCGCATCATGGAAGAGAATTCGCTGCCGATGGAGCTGTTCCTCAGCGACGTCGCCAAGCGGATCCCGCATCGGGTCCCCGGGACCGCGGTCTTCATGACCAGCCATCCCGGTGGCGCTCCGCCGGTCCTGCTGCATCATGTGAAGCACAACAAGGTGCTGCACGAGCAGGTGATCCTGATGTCGGTGCTGACCCAGGACGTGCCCTACGTGGATGACGCGGATCGGTTCGACTGCGAGGATCTGGGCCAGAAGTGCTACGTGGTGAACGCCCGGTACGGGTTCATGGAGACCCCTGATGTCCCGGCGGTACTGCGGGGGCTGCAGGCCCGAGGCATCGCCGCTCGTCCCCTGGAGACGACCTACTACCTCGGCCGGGAGACGCTCATCGCCACCGCCCACCCGCCCGCCGTCCCCGGCGCGCCGGAACTGGCCCTGTGGCGCAAGCGGCTGTTCATCCTGATGAGCCGCAACGCCCAGAGTGCCAGCAGCTTCTTCAACCTGCCGCCCAACCGGGTGGTGGAGATGGGGGCGCAGATTCAGTTTTGAGGCGAGGAGGCGAGGAGGCGAAAGCGGGTAGGGCGGGAGCTATAGCTCCCGCCCTACCCGCCTCATGTACTGGGCACTGGGCACTGTCTTAGTGCTTCGCCCACACCGTGGTCTTCCCGAGCGCGTCGAACCCCAGCACCTGGTACGGGTCGTGGCCGGCGTCCATCCCCGGCGCGGCCCCGGGCATCCCCGGCGCGGTGAGGCCGGTAAGCTTTGGCTTTTCGGTGAGTAATCGCTTGATGTCGGCTGCCGGCACGTGGCCTTCGATCACATATCCCTGGATCACCGCGGTATGGCACGACCGGAGCGCGGAGCCCACCCCGAGCTCGGCCTTGAGGTCGCCCAGGTCATCCTGCACCACCGACTTGACGGCGAACCCGTTGGCCTGCAGGTGGGAGATCCACTGCTTGCAGCACTGGCAAGTGGGCGAGTGGTATACCGTGATGGCGAGCGGCGCAGCAGCCGGACCGCGGCCGGGCGCCACGGCTGCGGCCAGGGTCACGATCGCGGCGGCCGCGACCAGGGGTTTCAGCATCCGCATGAGGGACTCCCGATCGATAACGAAGACTGAGGTGCAAGATAGCGTGCCGGCGTCCCTCGTGCCTCCGGGCCCGTGACCCCGGTCACACTTCCGTTCCTCCACAGATCCACTCCGCGCAATCGTCAATCGCCAATCCCCTACCCTTCTTCGCTCTCATACTGATCCTTGAGCCGGGAGACCACGCCGGGGTCCGCCAGGGTTGTGGTATCACCCAGGGCCCGGCCCTCGGCGATGTCCTTGAGCAGCCGCCGCATGATTTTGCCGCTCCGGGTCTTGGGGAGATCGGCGGAGAACAGCACGTCGTCCGGCCTGGCGATGGCGCCGATCTTCCTGGCCACGTGTTCCTTGAGCTCGTCCTTCAGGCTGGCCGAGGGCTGGTGTCCCTCCTTGAGGGTCACGAACGCCGCCAGGGCCTGGCCTTTCAGTTCGTGAGTCTTGCCCACGACGGCGGCCTCCGCGACCGCCGGGTGATCGACCAGGGCACTCTCGATTTCCATGGTCCCGATGCGGTGGCCGGCGACGTTCAGAACGTCGTCCACCCGGCCCAGGATCCACCAGTAGCCGTCCTCGTCCAGCTTGGCTCCGTCGCCGGCGAAGTACTTGTCGCCAAACCTGGACCAGTAGGTGTCGTGGTAGCGTTGGTCGTCGCCATAGATGGTGCGGAGCATCCCCGGCCAGGGCTCGCTGAGGACCAGCAGCCCGCCCCCCTTGGGGAGCGGAACGCCCTTCTGGTCGACCAGTTGAGCGCTGATCCCTGGGAAGGGGATGGTCGCGGAGCCGGGCTTGGTGGTGACCACGCCGGGGAGGGCGGTGATCATGATCCCGCCGGTCTCGGTCTGCCACCAGGTATCGACGATCGGGCAGCGCTCCCGGCCAATGTTCCGGTGGTACCACATCCAGGCCTCGGGGTTGATCGGCTCACCCACGGTGCCCAGCAAACGCAGAGTGGAGAGGTCGTGTTTCGCCGGGAGTTCCTCGCCCCACTTCATGAAGGCCCGGATCGCCGTCGGCGCGGTGTAGAAGATCGTGACCCCGTAGCGCGCCACCAACTTCCAGAAGCGGTCCCGTTCGGGCCAGTCCGGCGCCCCCTCGTACATCAGCACCGTAGCGCCATTGGCGAGGGGGCCGTACACCACGTAGCTGTGGCCGGTGACCCAGCCGACGTCGGCAGTGCACCAGAAGACATCGCCTTCCTTGAGGTCGAAGACGTACCGAGTCGTGGAGGCCACCTGGGTGAGGTACCCGCCGGTGGTATGCACGATACCCTTGGGTTTCCCGGTGGTGCCCGATGTATAGAGAATGAACAACAGGTCCTCGGCATCCATCGGCTCGGCGGGGCAGTGGGGGCTGGCCAGGTCCAGCAGGCGGTGCCACCAGTGATCCCGGCCCTCGGTCATGTTGGCGAAAGACTCGTCGCCGGCCCCGCCTGGACTCCGCTGCACCACCAGCACGTGGCGGATGCTGGGGCACTGGGCGATGGCCTCGTCGGCGAACCGCTTGAGCGGCAGCATCGCGCCGCGGCGATAGCCGCCGTCGGCGGTGATCAGGCACACCGCCTGGGCGTCATTGATCCGGTCGCGCAGCGATTCCGAGGAGAAGCCGCCGAACACCACCGAGTGCACCGCCCCGATGCGGGCGCAGGCCAGCATGGCGATCGCCGCTTCGGGGATCATCGGCAGGTAGATGGCGACCCGGTCGCCCTTCTTCACGCCGAGCTGCTTGAGGGCGTTGGCGGCCCGCCCCACCTCGCGATGCAGCTCCCAGTAGGTGATGGTCCTGCGATCGCCCGGCTCGCCTTCCCAGATGATGGCGGCCTGATTGCGCCGGGGAGTGCGGACGTGGCGGTCGAGGCAGTTGGCCGCGACGTTGAGCCGGCCGCCGAGGAACCAGCGGGCGTGGGGAATCTTCCACTCCAGCACCTGGGTCCAGGGGGTGATCCATTCCAGGGCCCGGGCCTGCTCCTCCCAGAACCCGAGCCGGTCCTTCCCGGCGGCCTGGTAGAGCGCCTCGGTCGCGTTCGCCTGCCGGGCGAAGCCGTCGGGGGGCGGGAAGCGGCGGGTCTCCTGCAGCAGGGTATCGATCTGATCGGTCATGGGGAGTGGTCAGAGGATGGAGGCCGCCTGAACCCGGGGCCCTGGGTGGACGAGGGCTGCGGTGCGCCCTGTGCGCCTGGTCACAGGATGGCTCGCGCCGTCCGCTTCGGCAAGAGGAGCGCGCCATTGGCTGTCGTTGCCAGCACCGAGCGGTGAGGATTGCAGTTGGCGACGGGCCCTGCGGGCTGCGAGGTCCCGGCGCCGTGGCAGGGACTCCACGCTCTTCGGCAAGTGATTGAAGATCAACGATTTGAGCAACCTGGCACCGGCCTCGCTTTGGATGATCACAGGGAACACTGGGTTCCCTGATAACCGATCCGCCCGATAGAGCACACCCGGAGCGATCCGGGGTCGCAAAACTAGAGGTCTCGACCGCGCGAATGCCGCGGCAGAGATAGCTCGGTTGCCGAAGGCGGGTGCCCCGCGCCCGGAGCGCGATGCCCCGCGACCAGCAAGATCGGCGGAGTGTCGCGCTCGAAACATTCAGGGCGCGGGAGGCAACGATGGCGATGACCCAAGCGTCTCAAGCACTGGAAGCCCCGGAACATCTGGGGCTGGACACCCGGATCGCGTTCCGGCAACGGGCGGTCGCCCTGCTGGAACAGCTGCCCGAACGCTCCGGGCGGCTGGTGATCGATCTGGGGGCGACCCGGACGGTGGACTCCGCCGGACTCGGCGCCCTGATGCTGATTCAGCGCAAGGCCTCGGAGCGGCGCCAGGTGGTGGTGCT
>CALMOP010000346.1 GCA_937871775.1 uncultured Gemmatimonadota bacterium
GACGGTGCCGCTCCGGGTCAGGCATATCATTCTGGACGAGGATATGATTGATAGCGGTCGTACCCTGGCCTCCCTGACGGACCGGCTCCGCTCCCGGGGGCCCTCGAGCCTGGCGATCTGTGCGTTGCTGGACAAACAGATCGCGCCTCCACTCGCCGATGTCCGGTTCGTGGGGTTTCCGGCGCCGCCGGCATTTCTGGTCGGGTACGGTCTGGATCACGCGGAGGACTTCCGGCACCTCCCGTACATTGCCGAATTGGGCTGACGAATGGCCGAACGCATGCCTCCCTCATCGCCCCGCCCCGACTGGCGGAGCCTGACCCGCAACCTGGCCCTCTGGGTGCTGGTGGCCTTTGTGGCGATGGCGCTCTTCCAGTTGATGAACGGCCAGCGTGGGTCGGTGCAGGAGTTCACCTACACCGACTTCAAGCAGCAGCTCGGTGTGGGCAACGTGAAGAACGTCACGGTCTACGACGGCAAGCAGCTGGAAGGCGACTTCGTCAATCCGGTGACCCAGGCCGGCAACAAGGCCGCCAAGGGGTTCGTGGTCCTGCTGCCGATCAAGGACAGCGAGACCATTCTGGCCGAACTGGTCAAGTCGGGAGTCCAGATCTCCGCTCGGGAGCCCAAGATCGGGATCGCGATCTTCCTCGTGAACGCCCTCCCCTGGATCGTGATCATCGGACTGTGGGTGTTCCTGCTGCGCCAGCTCCAGGCCGGGGGAACCCGGGCCTTCAGTTTCGGCAAGAGCAAGGCGAAGCTGCTCGCTGGCGATACCCCCAAGCTCACCTTCGCCGACGTGGCCGGCGCCGATGAAGCCAAGGTCGAGCTCCAGGAGATCATCGAATTCCTGAAGGACCCCGGCAAGTTCACCCGGCTCGGCGGCCGGCTCCCCAAGGGCGCCCTCCTGGTGGGTCCCCCCGGGACCGGCAAGACCCTGCTGGCCAAGGCGGTGGCCGGCGAGGCGGGACGGCCGTTCTTCTCGATGTCGGGGTCGGATTTCGTGGAGATGTTCGTGGGGGTCGGTGCTTCCCGGGTCCGGGACCTGTTCGTGCAGGGAAAGAAGAATGCCCCCTGCATCATCTTCATCGACGAGATCGATGCGGTCGGCCGACATCGCGGCGCGGGCCTTGGCGGCGGCCACGACGAGCGCGAGCAGACGCTGAACCAGCTCCTCGTCGAGATGGACGGCTTCGAGTCGAACGACGGCGTCATCCTGATCGCCGCGACGAACCGTCCCGACGTCCTGGACCCGGCGCTGCTCCGGCCCGGCCGGTTCGACCGGCAGATCGTGGTCGATGCTCCGGATGTGCGGGGGCGGGAGGGGATCCTGCGGGTCCACACCCGCAAGATTCCGCTGGCGGCGGATGTCAGCCTCGACACCATCGCCCGGGGTACTCCGGGGATGGCCGGCGCCGATCTCGCCAATCTGGTCAATGAGGCGGCGCTGCTCGCGGCCCGGCGCAACAAGTCGCTGGTGGACATGCAGGATTTCGAGGACGCCAAGGACAAGGTAATGCTGGGCGTGGAGCGGAGGAGCCTGGTGCTGTCCGAGGACGAGCGCCGCCTCACCGCTTACCACGAATCCGGGCACACCGTCGTTTCCCTCAAGACCGAGGGCAGCGATCCCATCCACAAGGTGACGATCATGCCCCGGGGGCGGGCGCTGGGCCTCATGATGTCCCTGCCCGAGAAGGATCGCTACGGCCAGACCAAGCAGTGGCTCCTCGGTCGGCTGGCGATCGCGTTCGGGGGTCGGGCCGCTGAAGAACTGATCTTCGGCCCGAGCATGGTGACCACCGGGGCCGGCAGCGACATCGAACAGGCGACGGCCATCGCCCGCCGGATGGTGACCCAGTTCGGCATGAGTGAAAAGGTCGGAATGATGGCCGTGGGTGACCGGGAGCAGGAGATCTTCCTGGGCCGCGAGTTCGGCCAGCGCCGCGAGGTGTCGGAGCGGACCGCGGAACTGGTGGATGATGAGGTGAAGCATTTCCTCGACCAGGCCCACGACGACGCCCGCCGGATCCTGACCGAGAACCGGCCGCTGCTGGACCGTATCGCGCTGGCGCTGCTGGAGCGCGAGACGATCGACCGGGAGGACCTGGAATTTCTGGTGGCGGGGAAGACCCTGCCACCGCTGGATCCCCCGCCCGCCCCGCCGACTGCTGCCATGACCAAGACGGACCCCGCTCCCCAGCGCACCTCGATCCTTGGAATGCCGCCGGCCGAGCCGCTGGGCGCGTGATCGCCCGCCGCCTGCCGATGCATTCTCCCCGTGCCGTTGCCGCCGCGCTCGAGGCCAGGGGAGTCGACGGGGGGCGCGCGGCGGCGGCGGCGGACGGTATGCAGGGCGTGGCGGTCGAGCTGGAGGGGCTCGATACCTCGACCCTGCTGGCGCTGGTCAGCCAGGCGGGGACCCTGGGGATCGAGATTCACACGGGCGACGACTGGGCCGTACTGGCAGGAGCCGCTTCCCGGCTCGGCGCTCTGGCCCGGCCCTGGGGAGTGCCACCGCCGCTGGCCGGAGTGGCCGACGCGGTGGGCCGGGCGCTGACGCCCGAGCCACCGACGGTCTGGGTGACCGCCCGCGGTCCCCTGTCGCTCGATGTTCCCCGACTGATGGGGATCCTCAATGTCACCCCGGACTCCTTCAGCGATGGTGGGCGGTTCCTCGCTCCCGCCGCCGCCTTGGCGCAGGCCGACCGGCTGCTGGCCGATGGGGCCGATCTGATTGATCTGGGAGGCGAGTCGACCCGCCCTGGTAGTGAGCCGGTGCCCGAGCAAGAGGAGTTGGATCGGGTGATCCCGGTGGTCGCCGAGGTCGCCCGGCGCCATCCGGGGGTGCTGCTGTCGATCGACACCGTAAAGGCCAGCGTGGCCCGGGCCGCCGTGGATGCCGGCGCCGCCATCGTCAACGACGTCTCCGGCTTTCGACTCGATCCTGCCATCGGCTCCACGGTGGCGGCCACCGGCGCCGGCGCGGTGCTCATGCACAGCCGCGGCACGGTGAGCACCATGGCACGGCTGGATCAGGCCCAGTACGCGCCTGATGTGCTCAGCGCCGTCCGCACCGAGCTGGCGGAGGCCCTCGACCGGGCTACCACGGCCGGGGTGGAGGTCGATCGCATCGTGCTCGATCCCGGCTTCGGCTTCGCCAAGACCGCCGAGCAGAATCTGGAGTTGTGTGACGGGCTGGCGGTGCTGCTGACGCTGGGCCGGGCGCTCCTGGTGGGACCCTCCCGCAAGCGGTTCCTCGGCAGCGTGACCGGGCGGGAGGTCCCCGACCGCGACGTCGCCACCGCCGCGGCCGCGGTGCTGGCCTTCGAGCGGGGCGCCCGCATTTTCCGGGTCCACAATGTCGCCGTCACCCGCGATGCCCTCGCGGTGGCGCACGCGGTGCGCGGTGCCGCCTAGCCGGCCGCGGCCGGGCCGCGCTCGTTTGGTCTCCGTTTCCCCATCGCACCTCCCATGACCCGTCGACCACCCTATCTGCTGGGGCTGGTGGCGACGCTGCTGGTCCTGACCGGCTATGCCATCACCCTGGCGCCGACGGTGACCTTCTGGGACGCCGGCGAGTTCATCGCCGCCTCCCGGACCCTCGGGATTCCTCATCCGCCGGGGACTCCGCTGTTCGTGATGATCGGGCACGTGTGGGCGGCGCTG
>CALMOP010000347.1 GCA_937871775.1 uncultured Gemmatimonadota bacterium
CGGCACGCGAACCCCGCTCATTCCGTCGCGCCGGTAGCGGTCGGTAAACGCCTCGCTGAACATGCGGTTCAACGGTTCAATATCGCGGGCGGTGGGACGCTCCGGCCCGCACACCATCCGTTCAGGCAGCCAGGCCATCGGCGCCCTCCCCTCCGGAGACGTCGTCGCGGGCCCGCGCGCTGGAGCGCTCGGGATCGAAGTCGACCCGGATGACGCGATCGAAGCCCTCGCGGATTCCCTCGATGTGGGTGATCAGGATGACCTGCGGGAAGCGGTCCGCGAGACTGCGGAGCAGGTCCACCACGGCCCCCCGCCGCTCCTCATCGAGCGAGCCGAAGATCTCGTCCAGCACCAGCAGTGACAGCGGCTGCCCGGCACGATCCGCAATCATCTGGCTGATGGCCAGCCGGAGCGCCAGGTTGGCGAGATCCTCCTCGCCCCCGGAAATGACCGGCTTGGGCTCGCCCGCTTCGACGATGGTGGCCACGTAGTTCTCGTCCAGTTCCAGCTCGCCGTAGCGGCCGTTGGTCAGGTCCCGGATATAGCCGCTGGCCAGCTCGGAGAGTTCCGGTCGCAGTTGCTGGTTCAGGTCGGTGCGCAACTCCGTGAAGGCCCGGTCCAGTTCGTTGTAGAGCGCCAGTTCCCGGCCCACCGCACGGGCCTCCGCTTCCCGCCGCGCCCGCTCTTCCCGCCGCCCCCGCACCAGGCTCAGCCCGGCTTCGGCCGCCTGCCCTTCGGCCCGGGCCCGCACCAGGCTCAGTTCGGCGACACGATGGGCGGCGTCGGCGGATTCATGTAGCTGACGGGCAGCCTCAAAATCGGCCTCCCGATACCCCAGCTCGGCCAGTTGCTCCCGCAGGCCCCGGGCCTGCCGCTCCCGCTCCGACAGGGTCCGCTCGGCCGCTTCGGCCTCGGCGACCAGCCCGGCCGCCCGCTCCGCGGCGACCCGCAGCCGTTCGGCCTGCAGCGCCAGCGGGTCCAGTTCGCTCAGCAAACGCCGGATCTCGGCGTGTCGGTTGGGATCGTAATTGGCCGGCCCCTGGTTCGCTTCCCGTTCCAGCTCGGTGGCCCGCCGCTCCAGCCGGACCAGCTCCGTGCGCAGGGACGGCCCCTCCTGGGACTGGGTCTGCAACCGCGCCAGCTCCCCATCCGCCTCCCGGACTACCTGCTCCGCCTGCTCCCGCTGCCGCTCGAACTCCTGCAGCTCGGTCGGCTCCACCTGCAGCTGATCGATCCGGGCCTTGAAGTAGTTGCCGTTGAACATCACGTCCTGCACCTGCCGTTCCAGCACATCCACCACCGCCGGATACTCGGAGCCCAGCGGCCGGGCGCAGGTGGGACAGGCGCCTTCGGGTCCCGCGGTGTTGATCCGGTCGAGTTGCTCCTTGAGGTCGCGATACTGGTCCCGCAGCGCCTCCCGCTTGGTGCGGGCGTCCTGCAGGTCCCGATCCCAGGTCGAACGCCGGTCCCGGACGGTGGCCTCGACCGCTTCGAGACGGGCCCGGACTTCGGCCACTGCGCTGCGGGCCTGTTCCACGACATCGGCGGGCGGCAGTCGGGTGGCCCGGGTCTTCACGGTCTGGAGCGAGGCCCGGGTCTCCTCCAGCTGGGCCTGCGCCACCTGCCGCTTGGCATACAGGCCGGCGAGTTCATCGAGGCGGTGCCGCTCACCCCGCAGCATCTCCAGCGGCTGCAGCTGCTCCTGCAGCTGCTGCAGTCTGGTCTGGGCTTCGTTGGCCCCGACCAGTTCCCGGTCCAGTTGGGCGAAGGTCTCCCGGGCCGCCAGCACGTGGTGATCCGCGAGCTTGAGGTCCCCCTCGAGCGCCGCCACCCGCTCCCGTCCGGCCTGCAACTCCCGCCAGCGCGGCAGGGCCTCCTGGCGCCGGCGTCCGGCGGTGTCCACAGCCTGCTCGGCCTGACCCACCGCCTCGGTCGCGCCCTGCAACCGCTCCAGCGCCTGCTGTTCCTCCCGCTCCAGACTCACCGGATCCGGCAAGGCCGCCTCGAGCGCCAGCAACCGGCCCCGGATCTCGACCCGTCGCTCCCGGAGCCGCTCCTGGGCCGCCTGCAGGCGATCGTACCCCAGGACCCGGGAAAGAAACTGGGCCCGCTCCACCGGCTTCATGGCTGACATGACGGCCAGCTGCTTCTGGCCGGTGAAGTAGGTGTTGAAGAATTCGTCCCGGGTCATCCCCAGCAACCGGGTGATCTTCTCGGTCACGCTGCCCAGGCTGTTCGCGATCGGCGCCGGATCGGCGTCCTGGTACAATTCCGCCCCACCCAGGGTGCGGACCGCCCGGTAGTGGTGCGCCCCGAGCACAAAGTCCAATTCGGCCCGAACCGGAGCCCTCGGCCCGGCACCCCGCCGCCGGATGGTGTCCCGGGTCCCCCGGGCGGCCTCGGCGCCGTACAGCGCCCACGCGATGGCCTCGAGCAGCGTGGTCTTCCCGGCCCCGTTGGGACCGATGATGCCGGTCAGCCCGGCGCCGAGGACCAGTTCGGTATCCTCATGCTGCCGGAAGTTCACCAGTCGGAGGCGCTCGATGCGCATCAGCCTTCCGCCCAGTCCCGCTCGACCTCGGCCATGAGCGTGGCCCCGGTGCGAACCAGGGCCTCCCGGTCGACATCAGGCGGCAGCGGCCGACGGCTCAGGAAATCCTCCACCACCTCGGGCAGGGTCTGCCGCCGACCCGGGGCGCCCACCCCCACCTCGCGGTGCAGCACCGGACGTCGAATGTCGAGTTGAAAGTGCAGCGCCTGGGCCTTCACGTCCCGGATGGCCGCATGATTCATCTCCCGGGCGACATGCCGAGGCAGATTCTGGATCACCTGCCGGACGATGTGCCCGGCGTAGCCACCCTCCAGGCCGGCGAGGGCCTGGGCCAACGCGTGATCGAGTTCGGCGGCGTTGTGTCCCGCACCTTCGATCGGCGGCAACTCGATCACCCGCCGGGCCAGCGACACCTGTCGCCGCTCGACCGACCCCGACGCCGGGTCGACCAGGAGCCAGCCCTTCCCGGGCACCCCGTGGGCCGCCTCGTCGGCCAGTTCTCCCCAGGGATTGGAACTCACATACTCGAGCGCCCCGCTGTACCAGATCCGCGGCGCCACCTCCCGCTGCACGTGGTAGTGCCCCAGCGCCACGTAACTGAATCCGCCCGCCTGCAGGAGGGCCCGTGGCAGCAGCACCCCACCGTACTCCAGCGCGCTTCGCTCGGGCGGAAACAAGCCCTCCACCTCACCGTGCAGCATCAGCACCTGGTGGGGCTCGGTGCCTTCGGGCCGGAAGGCCGGCGGCGTGGGGGACAGCAGCGCGGCATGGGGCACTGCCAGCACGCTCAGACCCAGCCGGGGATAGGCCAGTCGGCGGGCTTCGTCTGCCACGACATCGACCCCCAGGGTCGCGAACAGCGCCAGGATCGACCCGGTCTCGGTGGACCGCGGGGTGTCGTGATTGCCCGCCAGCAGCACGATTGGCGCCTCGGGCAGGGCCTCGCGAAGCCGCTGGAACTGCCGGAAGGCAAAGAGAATGGAAAGGTTGGTGGGCCGGACCGAATGAAACAGGTCTCCGGCGACGAGGATCGCGTCGGGCCGGGCCGCGATGACCTGATCCACGGCCTGGCGGAAAGCGTTGGCCACATCGGCCTCGCGCTGATTGAGGCCGGACGCGGTCTGGCGGTGGTATTGCCGGAAGCCGAGATGCAGATCGGCGAGGTGGGCGAATCTCACGCGGGGAATTCTAAGAGGCCACCGGGCCGGCGTAAGTAGGCGAACCAGCGCACCTGGCGTGGGGGGTGCGGCGACACCGACCCGTCACCGGCGCCGGGTTGTGACGGTGAAGGGCGAAACTACTGGTAGGGATCGTCCGCGACCCGGAGTACCGGGACGCCCCGGGCGGGCACCAGCTCCCGCTCGACCCGTCGGCCCAACTGGGCCGTGAAGAACGCCAGGACGTTGTCGGGCCGGGCCCGCCGGGTAAGGTAGAGGGCCCGCCGCACATCGTCCTCGCGGCGGCCGTCCAGCACCGCTTCGGCCCGGCTGGAGCTGATGCCGGGGTCCAACTGGCGCAGCTGTCGAGCCACGGCTTGCAGGAATGGCAGCTCCGGAGTCGGCGGGAAGCGCTCCACGCCGACCCGTCCCGCCAGCACGGCCGGCCGCGGGAACCGCACGAAGAGCGGCTGGGTGAAGTGCGGATGCCGGATCATCAGCTCGCCCTTGGGCAGGGCCGCGAGCTTGGCCCGGGTGGCAGGGGAAAGGGTGCCGTAGCCCGGGGTCGCCAGTTCGTCCATGTCCATCCGGCCGTAGAGGGAGGTGCCCGCATTCCCGACCACCCGGCGCTGCACCTGGGACCGGAACTGCTGCGCCGAAAACAGCACCAGGCCCAGGTAGCGGCCCCGCTCGGACAGATCGAGCAGCATTCGCCGCACGTAGGTG
>CALMOP010000348.1 GCA_937871775.1 uncultured Gemmatimonadota bacterium
GTCGACAAGATGTTTTCGGTCACGGTTGACCCGGGAACCTATGACCAACTGTGCATCAAGATCCACCGGCCCCGCAGGGACCTGGGCAACCAGCGGGACATCGACTTTCTGGCTGCCCACTCCGACCTGGAGGGCATCAGCGTCCGGGTGACCGGGACCTACACCGGCGGGACAAACCCCGACTTCGTGTACACCTCGGATCTCAACGCCGGGGAGGAGATCGCACTGGTGCCGACCGTCACGGTGGCGGATCAGCCCGCGAATGTGGAAGTCACCATGAAGGTCGATGTCGACAGCTGGTTCCGCGACGCCAGCGGCAACTTCGTCGATCCCAGCGACCCCAACAACGATGGGCTGGTGCGGGACAACATCCGACGCTCGTTCCATGCCTTTGAGGATGAAGATCACGACGGGCACGATGACGCCGGCAGCGACGACGACTGAGTCGGGAAGCCCGGCCGGCGTCCGGCCGGCCGGGCCCACCGGGAGGAGTAACCTGAGCGCACCAACCTGGAGGGTTGCCGCCGTGAGGTTGTCGGAGAGCTTCCGCACCTCTATCGCGGAGCTGGCCAGCGATCTGGGTGCCGGGCTGCTGGATTGGACGCCCGGCGACGGAGAAGGCCCGCCCCCTGGGGTGACCTGCGCCCTGCTGCTCGCCGGCGGAGCCGAGAGCGCGGCCCTGGATCTGCTCGGCACCCTCCCCGCCGGCCTTCCCCGCTACCTGGTCGGGGGAACGCCGGACCATCGGATCGCGGCCGCCGCGGTACAGCGGGGTGCCCGGGACTACTTCGCGCTTCCGGAGGACCTGGGCCTGCTGCGCCGGTCGCTGGAGCGGGAGAAGGGCGAGGCGGCGGGACGCACTCAGGCGGCGCGGTTCGCGGCCGACGAGCGCCGGCTCAGCGGCTTCGATGCCATCGTCGGCCAGAGCGCGACCCTGCGCCGGACCATCGAGCAGGCCCGCCGGGTCGCGAAGCACCGCGACGTCGCGGTCCTGATCGGCGGCGAGACCGGCACCGGCAAGGAACTCCTGGCCCGGGCCCTGCACTATGACAGCCCCCGGGCCGCGGCTCCCTTTGTCGAGATCAACTGCGCCGCGATTCCGGCCAACTTGGTGGAGAGCGAGTTGTTCGGGCACGAGAAGGGCGCCTTCACCGGCGCGGTGACCGCCAAGCCGGGACTGATGGAACTGGCTCAGGACGGCACGGTCTTCCTCGACGAGGTCGGCAATCTGCCGATCGATTTGCAGCCCAAGCTGTTACGCGCACTGGAGAACCACGAGATTCGGCGGGTGGGGGGCCAGACCACCCGCAAGGTCGATGTCCGGGTAATCGCCGCGACCCACGTGGATCTGGTGGCCGCGGTGGCCCGCGGCCAGTTCCGCGAGGACCTGTTCTACCGGCTGAATGTGGTCCCCCTGGTGCTGCCACCCCTCCGGGATCGGGGTGACGATGTCGAGATACTGGCGGAGGCCTTTGCCCGCCGACTGGCGGCCCAGTACGGGTTGCCGGTGCCGGAGATGACCCCCGAGGCACGGGCCCTGATTCGGTCCCACGACTGGCCCGGCAATGTGCGGGAACTCCGGAACGCCATCGAACGGGCGCTGGTGTTGTCAGCCCCAGGCACGCTGGAGCTCACCGAGCTTACCGGGCGCGCCCCACCCGAACCCACCCGGGACGGCCGCCTGCCGTTTCCGGCGCCGCTTCGGACCATTACCCAGGCCGCCGTCACGGCCATGCTGGAGCTGGTGGCGGGAAACAAGAGCGAGGCCGCCCGGCGGCTGGGGATCTCCCGGCCGCGGTTGCAGCGGATTCTCGATGGCAAGAACGAAGAGGACTGATTCGTGAACCCGAGGCTGCCTATGAAGTCCCTGATCGGTTCGACCCTGGTGGCTGCCGCCGTGCTGGCCGGATGCTCCGATGCCGGCCCCGTGAAGGCGGGCGATCTGGCGTTCATCACCCTTCCGCCCGCAGCTCCCCAGCTGTGCGCCGACAGCGTAGGCGCCTGGTTCAAGAATGATCCTAACGGCCAGGATTCCACCATTACCCTGGACTTCCCGGCGCCGGGAGCCCCATTGGACTGCTCCGGAGCCACGGAACAGTTCCTTGGCCTCCGGATCCGCGCAGGGAGCCTCTGGCGCTTCCCCAATGGGAACCTGATCCCGGATGGCGCCTCTGTCTTCATCTACGTGAAGTGGGTAGGCAGCGACTCCATCCTCTTCAACCTGCAGCCGAGCGGGCTGATCTTCCATCAGAACACCCCGGCGGAACTCAACATCGAATACACCGAGGCCGGGGACGACCTGAACGATGACGGACACGTGGATGGCGCCGATGCCACCGTCGAGGGGGTCCTCGACATCTGGCGTCAGGAACGGCCCGCTGACCCATGGGTGAAGGTGGGCACCGGCCACAATGAGGATACCAATGAGATCGAGGCCCAGTTGAACGGCTTCAGCCGCTTCGCGATCGCCTATTGAGCGTGTGACCTGAGCTACCCATGACACTCACCCCCACCTCCGAAGATCCCGCCCGCGAGCTGCGCCAGCTCGTGGAGGCGGGGCGCTACCGCGAGGCTCTCGACGCGCATCAGCGCGTCGGTGGCGCTCACGGTCTGCGCCCGGAGATCGAGTTGCTCGCCGCCACCGCGGCGACCCGGCTCGGGGAGCTGAGTCAGGGGGTGACCTTGGCCGAATCGGCCCTGGAGCGGTTCCGGGCCCATGCCGACGCCGATGGCCGCATGCGCTCCATGAACCTGCTCGGCGCCATCGCCTTCGAGCACGGCCGGCTCGAGGACGCCGAACGCTGCTTCGGCGACGCCCTGGAACTGGCCCGACTGCTCGAGGACACCCGCATGGCCGCCCATGCCTCGAACAACCTCGCCTCGGTCGCCTACCTGAGGAACCGGCCCGAGGCAGCGCTGAGTCTCTACCGCACCGCCCTCATGGCCTATCTCCGACTGGGTGACCGGCGGGGGACCGCCCAGACCTACCACAACCTCGGGCTGGCCTTCCGCCACCGGCAGGACTTCGAGGACGCCGACGCCGCGGCCCTGCAGGCCGTCCGCCACGCCGATGAACTGGGCGATCGCGGCCTGATGGTGCTGGCCATCTCGGGTCGGGCCGAGATTCACATTGATCGGGGAGAGCTGGACCTGGCGCGCCAGGAACTGCTCCGAGCCGAACAGCTTGCTACCGAGAATGCCGACGAGATCGGTCTCGCCGAGGTCCGCCGCCTCGGGGCGCTGATCGCTTTGCGGCTCGAGAAACACCAGGCCGCCGCGGACCTCGCCTTGGCCGGGTTGGCCGTCGCGGTGAAACTGGGCATTCCACAGCTTCGCGGCGAATGCGCCAGCGTCGCGGCGGTGGCACTCAGGCGCCTCGGCCGCACCACCGAGGCCGACACGCTCAGTCAGGAAGCGCGGGAACTGTTCGAGAAGCTGGGCGCGGAGGGGTGGTCTGAAAGGCTGGAACGACAGCTGGGGTCGTGACCACCAGCAGGCGCCCCCCGCTCACTCACCCCATTCCCCGATTCCCCAATTCCCTAGACTGGCTCGACCATGACCGCGGTGCCATAGCAGAGCACTTCCGTCACACCCTGCATGAGCTCCCCGGCATCGTACCGGATCCCCATGACGGCATTGGCCCCCAGCTCCTCGGCGTGTACCAGAAGCACGTTGAAGGCCTCCTCACGGGCTGCTTCGCAGAGCCGAGTGAACATCGTGATGTTCCCGCCCCGAATGGTCTGAAAGGCGGCCCCGATGGTGCCAAAGACCGAGCGCGACCGGACCGTGATCCCGCGGACCACGCCGAGGCTGCGGACGATCCGATAGCCATCGA
>CALMOP010000349.1 GCA_937871775.1 uncultured Gemmatimonadota bacterium
AGCCGCGCCGCGACCGACCGCCACGGCGCCCAGGTGGCGGAGAGGGTTGCCTGCTGCCGTGAAGTGGGTGTGGCCCGGAGCCGCTTGACCCGTCGTATCGCATCCGCGAGAGCGAGGTCCCCCGCGGGCCAGACGTCCGGGCGGCGGAGGGCCATCAGGTAGTAGATGGCCACACTCCAGGGGCCGATCCCCGGCTGGGCCAGCAGCAATTGCTGGCCCTCAGGATCCGACGCGCGGGCGACCCGCGCCAGATCCAGCCTGCCGGTGAGCACCGCATCCGCGAGGTTGTAGCAGTAGGCCGCCTTCTGGCGGGTCAGTCCCAGCTTCCTGAGCCCGGTAACCCCCAGCGGCGAGACCGACTCGGCGGTGATCCCACCCAGTCGAGCTTCGATACGCAGTGACAGCGTCCGGGCGGCCGCGAGCGAGACCTGTTGTTCGAGAATGATCCGGAACAGCGTGGCGAATCCCGGACGACGGCCCCACAGCGGAGGTGGGCCCTGGTGTCGCAGCAACCGGGCCAGATCGGGGTCTCGACGGGCCAGCACCCGGGCCCCATGCTGCAGCGTTTGGGTGGTGAGAGCCCTGGGCGGAGCCAGGGCGTGCGGGATGGACACGAAATGGTAAGGGACCCTGGGGGCCAGGCGAGGGAATCTCCCCGCTTGGCCGCCAGAGTCGGCAATCACGATGTGGCGCTGGCCAGCCTGGAGACCGCCTCCGCCAGGGCCTTCACCCTGGCCGGGTCGGCCGCGGCGACGGCATCGCGGTTCAGCTGTGCGGCCAGCCGGGTCAGCTCATCCCGCCGCGCTGCCCCTGAGAGTTTCTCTGCCCGCGCGAGCGCATCGCGGGACGCGGACACCGACTTGGGTGCCAGGCCGTTCGACCGGGCCAGCTGGTCGAGGTAGGCGCGTGGCACCACGAAGCTCGCCGGCCAGACCAGCCGGGGCTGGCCCTGCACGTTCAGGTAATCCAGATGCACCAGCCTGGCCGCGTCGATCTCGTTCTGTGACAGCCAGCCGCTGGGCGTCAGCGCGAAGACGTCCAGCCCCCGGGCGATCTCCGAGCTATAGATGTTGCCGTTGTACCAGTAAGCCGACCACGAGCCCCCCATCGCCATTCGGGTCGAGTCGATCGGACCACGATCGAAGAAGGCGATTTCCTTCGGATGGGCGGCGTCGGTCCAGTCGAACACCGAGATGCCACCCTGGTACCAGGCCTGGACCATGATGTCCCGCCCGGGCACCGGGATCAGCGAGCCGTTGTGGGCCACGCAGTTCTCCTCGGCGGTCTGCGGGGCGGGCAGCTTGTAGTAGCTCTGGAACTGCAGCTTGCCGCTGGTCAGCGTGAAGATCGCGTCGGCGCCCCACTCCGGCTTGTCGGTGGCGCGGCACTTCGGTGCTCCGCCGCCACCCCACTCATCGGAAAACAGCAGCTTGGTGCCGTCATTGTTGAAGGTCGCCGAATGCCAGTAGGAGAAATTGGAATCGGCCACGGCGTCGATCCGCTTCGGGTTAGCCACATCGTGGATGTCCAGCAGCAGGCCATAGCCGCCGCATGCCCCGCCGGCGAGTCCGATCGCCGGATAGACTGTGATGTCGTGGCACTGGGTCGGGCCGGGGCGGACCGCGCTCGGGTCGGCGGGATTGGGGGCAGGGCCGAACCGCGCCCGGATGATGGCCGGGAGAGCCTCGCGCAACGCGGCGCTATCCGCGCCGGTCGGTGATCCGCTGCCGCTGCGTGCCTTGACCATGCTGTCCAGCATATATTCGACGAAATCCGAGGGGACGACCTCTTCGACGCCGTGGATGGTCGCGATGAATCCGCCGGCCGCCCGGGCCTCCGCGACTTCCTTGGCCGCGGCGGCGAGGTCCTCTGGTGCCTCGCCGTGCTTTGGCGCTTCCGCCAAGTCGTTGAATATCCGGGGTGAACTCACGATGGCGGCCTGCTCCGGGTGGGCCAGCGGCACCTTGATTACCTCGATGCGGAACAGCGCCGAGTTCTGATCTTGGTCCGGAGTCAGCTTTGAGCACCCCGGTAACTCGGTGGGTGACCGTACCCCGCCGGACCCGGAGATGTAGATGTACACATTGGCGGGGTCGCTGGGGTCTTCCACCACGGTGTGGGTGTGGGAGCCGCGGCAGGTCTGCACGTTCGCGAGATGTTTCGGCTTGGTGATGTCGGTGATGTCGAAGATCCGGATGCCGCGCAGTCGGTCGGTGCTGACCGAGTCGTGCACGCCCTGGGTGCCGCAGTCCAGCCGGGCGGAGTAGTCCTCGCCCGAGACGAACAGCAGATTGCGGTAGACCGACACGTCGCTCTGCGATGCGGGG
>CALMOP010000350.1 GCA_937871775.1 uncultured Gemmatimonadota bacterium
GAGGGAGGCCTGACCGGTACCCAGGGAGCCGAACATGAAGGTGGAGTCGCGGACATCGATCCGAGCGGCGGTGCCGGGATAGACCAGCCGGAGCTCCAGCGGCCCGTCCACCGCGGCGACCGGCGGCAAGCGCGACGGAGCGATTCCGCCGAGGGCACCCGAGGGCCCAACGGCCCGGCTGCAGGCCGTCAGCACCAGGCCCACAGCCAGGCCGAAGCAGTGGCTGGCGCGTCGCATGGGTTGCAAGGTACACGGCCATCGCGACTTAGGGCAGATCATCCGTTGACGCTCTCTGGCGTGAAACCTAGATTGCTGCATCCGTCATCCCGACCCTGTCGAGTTCGAGGTACGCCCGCATCGTCTTGCCCTTGGCACGCGCCCACTGAGTTCGCGAGCCTTCACGCCCGATGAGGTGGTAAACCGTGGCCACTCCCGACGCACCCAAGAGCATGGCAGCTCCCGGCCTAGCCGTGAAATGCCCCTCTTGCAACGCGCCGGTCGGTGGCGATCTCCCCTTCTGCGGTCAGTGTGGTACCCGGCTCAGCCAAGCCCGCGCCGGGCACGCCTGCCTCCGGTGCGGCCGGGTCAACGAGCAGGGATCCAAGTTCTGCCCGGCATGCGGCGCGGCGTTCGCCGACACCGGGCCGCAGCCCACATCGCCCGCGCCTCCGGCCGCTGCAGGATCGGTGACGCCGCATATCGCCCTCCTCGACCGGACCGGTCAGGTGGCGCAGCGATTCGCCCTGCACAACGCGGTCACGACACTGGGCCGGTCCGGGGCGGAGATCAATTTTCCCGATGACGACTACCTCTCCCCGCTCCACGCCCAGTTCCTCTATGTGGACGGGATTCTCACGGTGCGCGATCTGGGCAGCAAGAACGGCACCTGGATCTACCTCGACGAGCCCCACAAGCTGAGCGATGGCGACCTGCTGCTGTTGGGCAGCCAGATCCTCCGGTTCCGCCGGCTGGGGTACCCCGGCCCGCGCCCGCCGGAGCAGGATCAGACTCGGCGTTTGGGCAGCCTCACCCCCGCAGCCGACATCGCAAACGTCGCCCAGGTGCGGGCCGACGGCAGTCCCCGGGACCTCCTCACCCTGTCGCCCGGCCGGGCCATCCGGATCGGCCGGGAACAGGGCGACTGGCAGTTCCCGTACGACAGCTCCCTCAGCGCCCTGCATGCGGTGATCCGGAGCGAGGACGCCGACTTCGTGATTGCCGATGCCGGCAGCCGCAACGGGATCGCGATCGCGGTGCGGGGCGAACGCCGGGTACCCCCCAATGGGCGGCTGCTGGCGGGTGACCAGATGCTGCGCGCGGAGATCGGATGAAGGTCTGCACCGCGTGCGGCGCCGAGTACGGCGACGAGGTCCTGTTCTGTCAACGCGACGGCACCCCGCTCAGGAAGTCGGGCGCCGGCAGCGATCTGGTCGGCCAGGTGATCGCCGAGCGGTACCACATCACCCGCAAGCTGGGCGAGGGCGGCATGGGCCAGGTGTACCTAGCCGAGCATGTGAAGATGGGCCGTCAATGCGCGATCAAGATCATGACGCCCGGCACCATGAGCGATCCGGATGCCATCAGCCGCTTCAATCGTGAAGCGGCCAACGCCAGCCGGATCAGCCACCCCAACGTCTGCGCCATCTACGATTTCGGGGAGACCAGCGAGGGCCTGATCTACCTCGCGATGGAGTTCATCGAGGGGCGGAGCCTCACCGATCTGCTCAAGGAGCCCAACTTCCTGCCGCTGGCCCGGGCCGCCACCATGATCCAGCAGTGCGCCGAGGCACTGCAGGTCGCCCACGAACTGGGCATCGTCCATCGCGACCTCAAGCCCGACAACATCATGGTGATCACCGCCCGCGGGAAGGACACGGTGAAGGTGGTGGATTTCGGAATCGCCAAGGCGATGGGCGGGGATGGCGGCACCCAGAAGGTGACCAAGACCGGGTTTGTGGTGGGCACGCCGGAGTACATGAGCCCGGAGCAGCTCTCCGGAGATCCGGTGGACGGGCGCAGCGATCTGTACTCGCTGGGACTGGTCTTCTACCGGATGCTGACGGGAGCCTCGCCGTTCCCGGCCGACAGCCAGCAGGAGACCATGATCAAGCGGCTGACCGACGACCCCCTGCCCCTCGCCACCAGCCGACCTGACGTCTCCTTCCCGCCTGCGTTGCAGCGCTGCATGGACCGGGCGCTGGCTCGGACGCCGGATGACCGCTATCCCGCGGCGGCGGACTTCGCTCGCGACGTCCGGGCCTTGGCGACCTCGGTCACCGGAAAGGTCGACCTCGAGGCCGGCACCCAGGCGGTTCACGCGGAGGGCACCCGGCCGGCCCCGGCCACCCGAGTCGATCCCCAGGCACAACGGAGGCCGGCCGGGCCGGCCCCCGGGGCCAGACCGGCGCCGGCGCGTCGTGGCCTCCGCGTGCTGCCGCTCGCGACCGGCGCCCTGGTATTGGGGCTGGGCGGTGGGGCCTGGGCCTTCCGTGATCGGCTGCTGGGGCACCCGGCCCAGAGCGGGCCGGATCCGGGGAGGATCGATAGCGCGGCCACGACCCAGCGACCCAACGGCGAAGACACGGGAACTGCGACGGTGCAAAGGCCGCCGCGGCAGACCCAGGACACAGCGGCACATGTCGCAAAGCCTCCACCGGGACCCAGCGGGGGCGGTGAGGTCAGGACGACCCGCGACCCCGACACAGTCAAGCAGAGCGGCGAGACGCCGGCGGACCTGGCTGTAATCCGCATGGCGCTGGGCGCCAACGAGGATTCCGTGCTCGACAATCCCGGCAGCAGGCCTGCCGCACGACGCCGGGCCGAGGCTCGGTTCTCCGAGCAGTCGCTTCCACCCGACATCCGGGGCTACGCTGCCTCCATCGTGGCTCAGGCCTATATGGAGGACGCGAACATAGCCTGTACGGCGGGCACCCAGGCGGCGTTCCGCCAGGCACGAACCATGAGCATCGACTGGTGGGGCAAGGCCGTCGCCCTCGACAGCAAGTACCGGGATCGCTCCGCGACCGCCGCCCAGCTCAAGTGCGGTGCCTCGTGACCACCGGCCCCGTGCAGGTTTCGGTCTTCGGCAAGACCGACGTCGGCAGGACCCGCGATCACAACGAGGACACGTTCCTCGTCGCGGACCTGACCAGTCGGTTGGCGAGCCTGCAGCCCGAGGTGCGGGACCATGCGGTCGGCGCCCGGGGATCGCTCTTTGTGGTGGCGGATGGCATGGGCGGCGCCGCGGCCGGTGAGGTCGCCAGCCGCATGGCCGCAGACCTGATCTTCGGCCATCTCACCACTGTCTGGGGCGAGGATCAGGCGCCGACCGCCCACCAGTTCGCCTACCGTCTGAAGGAGGCGGTGGAACTGGCCAACAGCCGGATCCATGTCCATGCCAAGGAGCACCCCGATGTCCGCGGCATGGGAACCACCGCCACGGTGGCCGGTGTGTTCGGCCCCGACCTGTACCTGGCCCAGGTCGGCGACAGTCGGGCCTACCTGGTGCGGCAGAGCCAGATCACCCAGATCACCAAGGACCAATCACTGATGCAGCGCCTGGTCGAGGCAGGGGAGCTCACCGAAGAAGAGGCCGAGCACAGCGAGCGGCGCAACATCATCCTGCAGGCGCTGGGCCCGGATCCCAGGGTGAAAGTGGACCTGACCTGGCAGCCGCTCCGACGCGGCGACCTGCTGGTGCTGTGCTCCGACGGGCTGAGCGGGCAGGTGCGGAAGGAGGAGATCGCCCAGATCGCGTCCGAGGCGCCGTCACTCCTGGAGCTGTGCGCCCGGCTCATCGATCTGGCCAACACCCGAGGCGGCCCGGACAACATTACCGCGGTCGCGGTACGTTTCACCGGCGACGGGCTCTCGGAGCCCGATGGCGCCACCGCCGTCGGACACCAGGTGTATCCGCTCTCCGAAGGTGAGAGTACCACCGAGCCGGTGCCGGTATACACCGGCAGCCCGGCACCGGTCCCGGTGCATCCCGACCACCCCGGGCACCCCCATCGGATCCTGTTTGGTGTGTTGCTGCTGCTGGCTCTCGCCGCGGCCCTGTTCCGGCTGCTGGCCGGCCACTGAGCCCCGGAGAGGCATGAAAGCACAATTCACATTCCTGTCGGGGGCCCGCGCCGGGCAGACCGACGTGCTGAGCCAGCCCACGATCAACATCGGCCGGCATCCCCAGTCAGAACTGCGGTTCGACTCCGATCGGGATCTGGACGTCTCCAGTCGACATGCAGTGATCACCACGCTCGGGGACATGTATGTGCTGCGCGATCTGGGCAGCACCAACGGCACCGTGGTGAACGGCCGGCGGCTCACGACCGATCACGTCCTGGCCTCGAAAGACGTGCTCCGGTTCGGCCTCAACGGGCCCCAGGTGGAATTCACCGCGATCCCGGGGCCGGTTCGGTCTCCCGCCGCAGCGCCGCCGCCCGCCAATGGCACGATCGTCTATGGCGGAGCGTGGGTTGCTTCCGAGCCCACCCCACCACCCCCGGGGCCTCCAGCGACACCGCCCCTGCGGGCTGCCGCGCCCGGCACCACCACCCGGGTGCGAGTGGAGGTGGCCCGCCAGACCCGCCGGCTGCGGAGCACCGCCGTCGGGTTGTTCCTCCTGCTCATGGTGCTCTCGGGCGCGTATCTGTGGCAACTCCGGGTCACCTCCCAGCGCCTGGCCGCGCAGCGCCACTTCCTGTTGGCCCAGGTGGACAGCCTGATGGGCGAGATCGACCTGATCTCCACCGGCAGTGTGGGACTCCGGGCCGCGCTGGACTCGGCCCAGGCGGCCGCGGAGGACCTGAAGCACCGGCTGGCCGCGGCGCCCAACGATGCCGCCACCATCAACGCCCTGCGGCGGCAGCTGGACCAGGCCATGCGACAGCAGCGCACCCTGGCGGGGGCGGTGGCTCTCGATGTCCGGGGCATTGCGGCCGACAATCGCGACGCCATCGCGATCGTGTTCGTGGAATTTCCGAACCACCAGGTGTTTACCGGCACTGCCTTCGCCATACGCTCCGATGCCACCGGAGGCCTGCTGATCACCAACAAGCACGTGGTGACCGACCCTAATGGGGCGATCGCCACCCGCATCGGGGTTGCATTCGAAGGCAGCCGGCAGAACTTCCGGGCCGACCTGGTCAGGGTTTCGGAGAAGACCGATCTGGCGCTGCTCCGGGCCTCGGTGCATCGGGGATTTCCGACGGTGAAGACCCTGGCTGACAGTCTGCGGCCCGCCGAGGTGGGCGAGCCGGTCCTGGTGCTCGGGTTCCCTCTCGGCCTCGACCTGGCTGGCGGGCGCGATTGGACCCAGAGTGGCGTCTCCGCGACTCTCACGCTGGGAACCGTCTCCCGCACGCAGCCCGAGTTGCTCCAGCTGGACGGCTATGGCGCCCAGGGCTCCAGCGGCAGCCCGGTATTCGATAAATATGGAAAGGTGATCGGGGTCATTTACGGCGGCGAGACCGGGAGTAATGGCCGAATTCTCTACGGGGTGCCGGTCCGGTTCGTGCATCAGCTATTAGCCGGTCAGTAGCCCTCACCCGACAGGTCCCAGGCAGGAACCGCAATCGGGGCGGGTCTCGGGATCCGCCCCCGATTCATCTCCGGACCGGCGTCGTTCGCCTTGTGATCCCGGTCACGAAGATCTGGTGCAGGAGGTTGGGTTTGCAGGTGGTAGGCGGAGGTCACGACTCAGGTCGCAAGCCACATACAGCGTGAGTGTTACCCTCATGGTTCCTCCCTCGACCCGTCCCCCGAATGTGCCGGTCTCTGATCGGTTGCTTCCGGGCGTGGTCCTGGGTGGAATCATCCTCTTCACCATTGGCGCCGGTGGCGGCGCGTTCTGGTCCCTGCAACGAATCGATACGGCGGTACGTGAATCGGTGAGGCGGAACCTCACCACTGTGCTCGCGACGGCCCGGGAGGCATCGCGCCACTGGGCGACACGTCAGCAGGCCACGGCGGCCACCATCGCCTCCAGCCGCGAGCTCGGTGCGGCAGTCGAGCATCTGTCGCTGGCGAGGGCTCGGCAGCTCACCACCACGGACGCGATCGTGGAGACCCGGGCCCAATTGGATCCGGCGCTCCGCGCGGCCGGACTCGGGGGCTACTCGGTCGTCACCGACAACGGGGCGATCCTGCTGCAGGATTCCGAGGCCCTTCCCCAGGCGATCCCGTCGGCATTGCAGCCCTCCATCGACAAGGCGCTGGATGGACTGCCCAGCCTGAGTTCGCTGGCTGACGGACCTGATGGCCTGGCGCGGCTGGTGGCCATGGCGCCGATCCGCAACCTGCAGGGCGAGCCGATCGCGGTGCTGGTGATCGGACTCCCGACTCAGCGCGAGTTCACCGATCTGGCGGAGCAGAGTCACAACCGCTCGCTGGGTCAGACCTACTTCTTCGATCGCCAGGGCCGGATTCTCGGGACCAGCGTGCCGACCCGCGACTTCGCCACCGCCAGGCTCACGGAGCCGCGCACCACGACGCTGACCCGCATGGCGCGGGACGCGACCTCCGGGGTGGCGGGGCTGGACTTGGAGGGCTACACCGACCACCGCGGGGTCAAGGTGGTCGGAGCCTGGGAGTGGGACGATCAGCTCGGCGTCGGCATCGCGGCCGAGAGCGATATGGTGATGGTGTACCACGTGGTGGACACCGCGCGGAGCGCGCTGTTCGCCGGGCTGGGGATCACGCTGCTGCTGTTCCTCGGCGTCCTGGGCAGCCTGGGGCTGGCGCGGCGGCGGGCCGCGGCCCTGTCGGCGCTGCAACGGCGCCTGGCGGCAGTGCTCGAGTCGACCACCGACCCGGTGTGCTTCGCGGACCGGGACGGCCGGGCGATCTACCTCAACGATGCCGGCTACGGGCTGCTCGGTGGCGGCGATGCTGCCGCCCATCGCCATGGGGAGCCGACCGCGTGGGCGCAGGTGCTGCTGCGACCGGAAGCGCTGACCCGGGCGGCCAACACCGGCACCTGGAGCGGCGAGACCACGTTCCTCGACCCGGAGGGCCGGGAGATCACCCTGTCGCAAGTGATCATCTGCCACCGCTCCGCCGACGGCAACCTGGAGTTCTACTCCACGATTGCCCGCGACATTACCGAACGGAAGCACCTCGAGCGGCGGCTGTGCGAGGAGAAGGAGCGGGCTG
>CALMOP010000351.1 GCA_937871775.1 uncultured Gemmatimonadota bacterium
AGTTCGTCGGTCACAACCAGGATGCCGGGGTGATCCGTCGCCAGAAATCCTGTGTTCGGCGAGCCGCTGGTGGCGATGAAGAAGCGCTGGACGCGGGACATCTCTTTGCCGAGTGCCCGGCGGACCTGGCGTGTGCGGTACAGCGCTTCCTTGCAGGTGTCGTCGCAGTTCCCGCGGCCCACATAGAGCAGCGACCACTTGCCGCCGAAGTCGGCCGTGGCGCCGTCCTCCAGGATCATGACGCCGGTCGGCAGCGTCCGTGGCTGGGGCAGCAGGATGCCGTGGGCAACGGATCCGGACGGTCGCCACCACTCGCCACCGACGTAGTACAGCAATATGGCGACGGCGAGCGGCCCCAGGAACAGCAGGGCCATCAGCGAGGGAATGAGGACATTGCTCCGCCGCTGGTCAGTGCTGGGGGCGACGGTGGGGGCTGGATTGTGAGCGGCGGTCGTCACGGGGCTTGCTTTCCGTTCCTGAAAACCAGCACGACGTAGATCACGACCACGGTCAGTGCCAGGCCAAACCATTGTACGGCGTAAGCCAGGTGGCGCTCCGGACCCAGGCCACCGGGCTGCCAGTCCCGGACGTAGCCATCGGCGGCGCCCGGGTCGAGCAGCAACTGGTAGTCACGCAAGGCAATACCACTTTGGGCGCTCACCTCTGCGCTGGTAGGAAAGAGCAACCGCCGGGGCCACGCTGCGTCCGCAGGCATTGCGGACGCGGCAAGCTGGATACCCGGTCGGGGCAGTCGCGCGATCCGGCCGAGCACTTCCCGTGCCGGGGTGCCAACCCGGATGTCGGGGAGGATGGTCCGGTCGCCATTTGCCGGCACCCAGCCCCGATTTACCAACACGGTGCCGGCCGGCGTCGTGAGCGGCGTCAGCACCTGGTAGCCGGGGCGTCCCTGGTAGCTCAGGTTGTCCAGCAGTACCTGATGCTCCGGGTCGTAGTGGCCGGTGAGCTGGAGCTGTCCATATCGGAGCCCGGTCGCGTCGGCATCGGAGACGAGCTGGCGGATTTCCGCGCCCGTCCCGCCAGCAGCGAACCGCACCTGGAGGTCGCGCTTTTCCCCGGCCCGGTCGAGCTGCCAGAGGCCTGCGCTGGTGCCGATACCGGCCCCCGCAAGGGTGAGCAGGACAGCCCACCAGGGCGCCTTGAGTCGAGCAGCGCGGTTGCTCAAGTTATGATGCCCTCATGCTCAGGTTCCTGGTGCTGGTGCTGCTCGCGGGCATCCTGGTGAGTCTCTTCTCCGGACTCGTCTATCTCAATCGGGACCAGGGCGACTCCCGCCGAATGCTACGGGCCCTGACCTTCCGCATCTCGCTGTCCGTGCTGCTCTTCCTGGTGCTGCTGATTGCGTGGCGTAGTGGCGCTATCCAGCCCCACGGCCTGCTACCGCAGTAGGCGGCGAAATCAGAGCCAATAGACGAAGATAAACAGCCCGAGCCACACCACGTCGACGAAGTGCCAGTACCAGGCCACGGCCTCGAACGCGAAGTGATGCTCGGGCTTGAAGTGGCCCCTGAGGCAGCGAAGCCAGATCACTGTCAGCATGATGGCGCCGATGGTGACGTGCAGCCCGTGGAATCCCGTGAGCATGAAGAAGGTACTGCCGTAAATGCCGGCAGTGCTCAGCTTCAGGTTCAGCTCGGTATAGGCGTGGGAGTACTCGTAGGCCTGGAAGCCCAGGAAGGTGAAGCCCAGCAGGAAGGTGAGCCCCAGGAACACCTGCAGGATTCCGCGCTGGTTGGCCTTGAGGGCGTGATGGGCAATGGTGATAGTCACACCGCTGGTGAGCAGGATTGCGGTGTTCAGCGCCGGGATCCCCCAGGGTCCCATGCTCTCGTATTCCCCGCCGAGGCGCGCCGGCCCATTCGACGGCCATGTGTTCTCGAACTTCGGCCACAGGAACATGTTGGTGACTGTTTCGCTGCCCTCGCCACCGAGCCAGGGGAGGGACAGCTGGCGGGCGTAGAGCAGCGCCCCGAAGAAGCAGGCGAAGAACATCACCTCGGACAGGATGAACCACATCATGCCCATGCGGAACGACTTGTCCACCTGTTCGTTGTAGGTGCCCCGCTCGCTTTCGCCGATGACCTCGCCAAACCAGAGGAACATCATCACAACCAGGATGGCCGCCCCCAGCAAGGCCAACGGAGCCGTCGATCCGCCATTCAGCAGTATCGACACGCCCACGAAGCCGGTGAACAGTCCGATCGAGCCGATGATCGGCCAGCGGGTGCCGTGGGGGACGTAGTACTTGTCCTGCGCATTGGCCATGACTGTGTCTTCCTGGAGCTGAACGAGTCAGGTGGGTGTGGCAGCGGCCAGCTTGGCAGTCAGCTCGGCGGTCGCTGGGCGATTGACAAAGAAGGTGTAGGAGAGGGTGATGCGGTCAATGTATGCGGGCAGGGCGGGATCCACCATGAACTGCACGCCCATGTCCCGGCCTTCGCCGGCGGTGAAATTCTGCTGGGTGAAGCAGAAGCACTGGGTCTTGATGAAGTGCCTGGCTGCGAGGCCAGGGGCGACGCTGGGAACGGCAGACCCGACCAGTACCCCATCGGTCAGGTTGCGGGCGAAGAATGCCGTGTCGTAAAGCTGGCCGGGGTGGATCCGCAGGGAGCTGACCGTGGGCCGGAATTCCCAGGGTGCCTGCTCATTGAGAACGGCGACGAACTCCACGGTAATGAGGCGCGAAACATCCGGCTGGGTCCCCGTGACCGTCGCCGCCACAGCATTGGTCCGCCCGCCGATGCCCGTGAATTTGCAC
>CALMOP010000352.1 GCA_937871775.1 uncultured Gemmatimonadota bacterium
ACGCTGGTGGACGCGGCCCGGCTGCGGGCCCGCAGGGCCCGCAGGGCGGGATTGCCCGCCTCGGCCTGGATGAGCAGGGAGTCGACGGCGTAGTCTGGCGCTGTCACCGGAAATGAATCGCTCAGGACGATCTGCTGCACCGGCAGCGGGGCTGCGGACCCGAGGCGCCGGAACAGCTCCAGCTTCGCTTCGTTCTCGGCCTGCTGGCTGCGTAGCAGCGCGACGTCGGCTTGGGCCTTCTGGACCTCCGCCTGGCGTACCTCGATTAGCGTGCCCTGACCGACCCTGTACTTGGCATTGGCGAGATCCAGAAAGCTCTGATTCCGTTCCACCTGCTGCTGCGAGACTGCCACCTGGGCCGACGCCTGCAATGCCGTCAGGTACTGCTCGGTCACGGCGAACTTCAGGGCGCTTTCCTCGGAAGCGATCTCTTCGTCCACGGCCCGGGCGTTTGCCCTCTGCTCCTTCGGCGCGAGGATCCTGGATCCGTCCACGGTCCAGGCGAATCCCAGGTTGTAGCTGGAACCAATTGTGGCTGACGTCGGTCGGCTGAAGCCCTGACCGAAGTTCACCTGGCCCGCCCTGGTGTAGTCCAGACCGCCGGATGCCGAGGCGGAGGGGAGCAGTTGTCCATATGCGTTCCGGACCTGCAACCTCGCTGTGGCGGCGTTGTTCAGCCGCTGCCGGTATTGCGGGTTGTTGTTGTGGGCTTGTTTGAGGGCCTCGCCCAGGCTCAGTGAGGCGGTGGTCGCTTCCTGGGCGGCCGTCGGGGTGATGCCGAGAACGGCGGCAATCGCCAGGGCGGAGATGATCTGCCGGCAGCGTCGCATCGGGCAATCCATGGTTTGGTGAGGTCGGCTGCCCCGCTTACGCAGGGGGGCAAGGATGAGTTTCAGGCTGGGACGCTCCTACTCCTCGCGGCGGACCGCCTCGAGCCCCAGGGCCGGGACGCTGATCCGAAGCAGTTCCCCGCGGCTTCCGAGCAGCAGCTCTCCCTCGGTCCCACCGGTCCAGCTGATCCGGGTCCCACCGGCGGCCGCAGCGGGACCTCGGGTCACGCTGAGCGAGAGTCGGCGTGGCCCCTGGACCAGCACCGCGGGCACGGGGCGGTCCGGTGGCGATGCGACTAGTTGAAGGAAGAGGGCGAAGGTGCTGTCGGCGAGCAAGACCAGGCCACGGCCCCCTGGGCTCTCGCTCGCATGTTCTCCGTTACGCTCCACCCGGCGGACGGTCAGTCGATTTCCCTGCTGTACGGCATAGAGTCGGGCCCCCGGCGCGGCGCCGCCGTACTCCAGCTGGAATCCGAGATTGCCGCTGGTGCCAGTGCGCTCCAGGGTGGTAGCCAGTTCCGTCGGGGGGCGGGTTCCGGTGTACACGGTGCGGGTGGTGATCCGGAGGCCGCTGTCGCTGGTCGTGACCCGGAAGGTCTCCGTGCCGACCTCCCGGCTGTCCCGCCGGATACTGAGGGTCCCCTCGTCTGGGACCTGGGCAGTCACCGGAAGTGCCAGCACCAGCAGCAGGGTCGCGGATAGCCGTTTCATGGCAGGGAACAATATATCGCAGCTAACTTGGGGGCGATGCTTACTCTAACCAGGTGGCTCGAGCGCTACCCAGTCGCAGTACTGCTGGGTGTGACCATTCTGGTTGCCGAATGGCTGCGCCAGCCCGCTCCGGCCTGGGTGGCGCTGTCGCTGGTCCTGCTGGTTGTGGCCGTGCTGGCCGCCCGCCACAGCGGGTGGCGGGGTCGGCTGACGGCGCTGGGGATGGTCGCGATGGTGGGAGTCCTCGCTCGGGCGGAGTGGCGCGTCGTCCGGGCCGGACGGGAGTGGCCAGCTGAACGGGAGCGCCGGATTGCCGCGGCCTTCGACCGCCTGAGTGGCGCGCTCAGATCGGCGCACGACGCCAACCGGCGGCTGGCGGAGCGTGCCGCCTTGTGGGCGGAACGCGATCAGGCCGCCGCATTCCAGGCCCTGGGCGGGATGATTCCCCGCAACAGTCCTGAGATGGCGGTGGTGATTCTCGAGCCGAGCGGAACGCCGTGGGCGTGGGCGGGACGACACCGCCTGATCCCGGAGGTGGAAGGAGACGTTCTGGCGGCTCGGTTCAGCCGCTTCTACGCCACCCTCGAGCACCGGCTGGTCACGCCCTCGGGACGGGTGGTGGTCGCGTCGCTGCTGGTCTGGGCCGACTCCGCCGTGCCACGACCGGAGCGCAGCCTCGCGGCCCGCTTCGGGGCCAGCCAGGGAGTGCAGCTGCTGGTCTACCCGCCCGGTCACGCACCGCACGGCGCCGAGATGTTCGACTACACCGACTCGACCTCCAGCGGAGAGCGACCCCTGTTCAGCCTGGAGCCGGTACCTCCCGATCCAGCAAGTGTGCTGGAGCAGGCGGCCCTTGAGGAGAGCCAACACGTGGCCCTGGTCCTGATCGGGCTGCTGGCTTTGGGGTTGGTGGTCCTGGATGGTTCGCGTGCCCGCCTGGTCGTTCTGGCGGGGCTGCTCTGGGGCCTGTTCCGCTCTCCGCTCGGCTCGGCAGTCGGCCTGGACGATTTCTTCTCCCCGGCCACTTTCCATCAGGTTCAGCTCGGGCCTGTCGCGACCTCGCCGGGGCACCTGTTCAGCGCCGCGGCCGCCCTGCTGCTGTTCGCGCTCTGGTTGTGGGAGGAACGCCCTCGGCGGCGCTCAGCGACCATGGTCCTGGGGGCGCTGCTCCTGATCGGGACACCATATCTCATCAATGACCTGGCACGTGGGATTCTCCCTCCCGCCCGTGGGGTGACGACCCAGCTGTGGCTGGTGTGGCAGCTCACCCTCACGGTGGCGACCTCGGCGTTGATATTGCTGGCGGCGGCCTTGTACCGGGGGCGCGAGGAATCGGGAGCCCGACGCTGGACGGCACCGCTCGCCATGGTCCTCGCGGTGGTGGCGAGCGTGGTGGGCCTGGTCGTGTGGCAACCTCGGGTCGGGTGGCCCGAGTGGTACACCTTCCTGTGGCTTCCGGCGCTGGTCCTGGTGGCGCTGCCGGCTCCGCGCTGGTGGATGCTGGTCGGCACCGCGGTGGTGGCCGGGACTGCAGCCGGGTTGGTGACCTGGGGGGCGGAGCTGAACGGCCGGATTATCGCGGCCAGCCGGGATCTGTCCCGCCTCGGCGAGGCCGAGGATGATCTCGCCACCCCCTACCTGCAGCGCTTTGCGGAGCAGGTCCTGGCCGGCCCCGAGCCGGTGGCGGCCTCCGACCTGTTCGTGGCCTGGCGGGCATCGTTGCTGGCGGGTCAGGAGTACCCGGTCCGGCTGGGCCTGTGGGAGCCTGATGGGACCCGCCGGGTCGAGTTGGCGCTCGATTCGCTGGACGCCCCGGCCTCGCTGCTGGCTGCGCTGGTGCGCGGGCTGGGGCCAACCCGTGACGGGGGTGTCACTCCCCTCCCGCGGGTGCCGGGGAAACACTACCTGCTGCTGCAGCGCCTGCCGAGTGGCCGAGTGCTGACCGCCGCCATCGGTCCCCGTACCCGGTTGACCGCCCCGACCCGGTTGGCGCGGCTGCTGCGGCCACCGTCGGAGGGCCCGCCGTTGTATGAGGTCGCGATGTTTCCTCCCAGCACCGAGGGAGCGATCGAACCTCTGCCCCCCGGGTGGCGGCGGGATGGCTGGGAAGCCCGCACCGACCGGCTGGTCGCGCTGCCGGGCGGGCCGCGTCACGCACACGCCATTGTGTCGCTGGGATCGCTGCCACTGCTGCTGATCCGGGGAGGTCTGCTGGTGGCGGTGGACATCCTGATGGTGGCTCTACTGGGCCTCCCCGGGATGTTCCGCTCCGGGCAACTGCGGGAATGGCAGGTGCTGCGCCGGCTGGCGCGCTCGTTCCAGGTGCGGCTGGCTGTGACCCTGGCGCTGTTCTTCGTGGTGCCGGCGGCCGCCTTCACGGTGTGGAGCATCAGCCGGCTCGACAGCGAGGCCGACCGGACCGGCGATCTGCTGCTCTCCTCGGCCCTGCGGGACGCGGTCCTGACCGCGTCGGGTTTGCTGCAGGAACCCGGCGACTACCTCACCCAGGCCGTGGTGGAGCTTTCCGATCGGCTCGAGGTCGACCTGCTGCTGTACAGCGGCGGGCGCCTGGTGGCGACCAGCGCGCCGATTCTGGCGGACTTGTCGGTGGTCGAGCCGCTGCTCGATGCCCGGGTCTTTCAGCGGCTGGCGCTGGGGGACGAACTCGAGGTCACCCGTTCCGCCACCACCTACATTGCGCCGGTCCGGATCGGCTACCGGGTCGCACAGCCGGGGCCGCCGGGCGGCATCGGGATTCTGGCCACGCCGCAAATGACGTTCGACTGGGTCCGCACCCAGGACCAGCATGAAGCAACTTTCCTGCTGCTCTTCGCGACGCTGATCGGGCTGGGAGCCGCAGTGCTGGGCGCCCAGCTCGCGGCCCGGACCTTGTCGCGGCCGGTAGCGGACCTGCGCCGCTCCGCCGCTGCCCTGGGGCGGGGTCTACCGCTCCCCCCCGTCGGCACCCCTCCGACGGAATTCGAACAGGTGTTCGGAGCCTTCAGCCGGATGGCCGACGACATCCGGACCAGTCAGGCCGCTCTGGAGAGCGCCCGGCAACGGACCGCGGCGGTGCTGGCGAACGTGGCCACCGCGGTCGTCGCGCTGGATCCCGCGGGCCGGATCATCATTGCCAACGCCCGGGCTCGGCTGCTGCTGGGCATCGACGACGTTACCCCAGCGGTGCTGGTGACCTCGCTGGTCTTGACCTGGACCCCGTTGGTCGAGGTGGTCGGCTCCTTCCTCAGTGGATCGGTTCGCGAGCGCCGAGTCGAAATTGAAGCCAACGGGCGGACCTACCGGGTGCAGCTGGTGGCGCTGGATGGCCCTCCCGGTGGCACCGTGCTGGCGATGGATGATCTCACCGATGTGACCCAGGCGGCCCGGGTGCTGGCGTGGGGGGAGA
>CALMOP010000353.1 GCA_937871775.1 uncultured Gemmatimonadota bacterium
CCCCGGGAGCGGTTCGACAAACTGTTCGACCGGATCATGCGGGCCGCCGAGGCGAATGACGGAAACACCGTCACCAGCTTCGCGCCGATGGCGTTGGGCGCCTACCAGATGCTCGATTCGGTGGACGCGGACGCCCGGTACCACGCGGCCCTGATCATGCTCCACACCGGCGATGTCGCTGGAGCCAAGGCGCTGGCGGATACCATTGTGAAGACCCAGCCGGGGCATCTGTTCGGCTACGTGATCCGCGGCACGATCGCCCGTTTCGAGAAGGACACCAGGACGCTGAACCAGAGTTATCGCGATTTCCTGGCGCATTACGAGGCAGAGACGAAGGCCAAGCGTCCCGAGTATGAGGCCCACCCCCGGGCCATCGCCGAGTTTCTGACGGCCGCTCGAGAGGCCAAAAACAAATCCTGAGCCGGAACCTTCCATGACCATTCTTGGGCAACTCGCGCTGTGGACCGCGCTGCTGGTCGGCCTGTGGGCCGCTGTGGTGGGATTCTCGGGTCGCTGGCATGGTCGTCCGGAGCTGGCGCTCTCGGTCACCCGGTCGGTGTATGCCTTGTTCGCCGTTCTCGTCGTTGCCGCGATCTCGCTGTGGAAGGGCCTGATCGTCCACGACTTCAACATCGAGTACGTGTCCAGCTACACCTCCCGGAACCTGCCGGGCTACTTCATCTTCTCGGCGTTCTGGGCCGGGCAGAAGGGCTCGCTGCTGTTCTGGGCCATCGTGCTCTCGATGTTCGCCGCCGTGGCCCAATGGCTCACCCCGGCACGATACCGGGCCCTGATGCCGTACGTCGCCGCGGTGACCAGTACGGTCACCTCGTTCTTCATCACGGTCATGCTGTTCGCGGCCAACCCGTTCGCCCGGATGCACTTCACCCCGCCCGACGGGCAGGGCCTGAATCCCCAGCTGCAGAACATCGGCATGGTGATCCATCCCCCGATGCTGTACCTGGGCTATATCAGCATCACGATCCCCTTCGCCTTTGCCATTGCGGCGCTGCTGTCCCGGCGGGTTGACGCCGGCTGGCTGGTGGCGATCCGCAAGTGGACCCTCATGAGCTGGCTATTCCTCTCCATCGGGATCACCCTGGGGATGTGGTGGGCGTACGTGGAGCTGGGGTGGGGCGGCTACTGGGCCTGGGATCCCGTCGAAAACGCCAGCCTGCTTCCCTGGCTCACCATGTCGGCGTTCCTGCACTCGGTGATGATCCAGGAAAAGCGGGGCATGCTCAAGCGCTGGAACATGAGCCTGATCATCGGATCGTTCCTGCTCAGCATCTTTGGGACGTTCATTACCCGGAGCGGAGTCATCGCGAGCGTGCACAGCTTCACCCAGTCCAGCGTCGGGTACTTCTTCCTGGGCTTCCTGATCGCTGCGGGGGTGCTGTCGTTCACCCTGCTGTACACCCGCTGGGAACGGCTGGAGCCCGATAGTCAGCTGGAGAGCATGGTGAGCCGTGAGGCGGCGTTCCTGTTCAATAACCTGCTGTTCGTCGGAATCGCCTTCTCGGTCCTGTGGGGGACTCTGTTCCCCATTCTGTCCGAGGCGGTGCGGGGCACCAAGATCGCCGTGGGCCCGCCGTTCTTCAACAAGGTGAATGTTCCGCTGGGACTGCTGCTGCTGGGGTTGACGGGGATCGGCCCGCTGATCGCATGGCGCAAGGCCTCGACCGCGAACCTGAAGCGCCAGTTTGCCGGGCCGGTCGCCACCGGGCTGGCCGTACTGGCCCTGCTGCTGGCCTCCGGGATGCGGAACTTCTACGCGCTGATGTCGCTGGCGCTGGCCGGTTTTGTTGCTGGCACCTTGACCCAGGAGTTTGCCCGCGGCACCAGGGCCCGGGCCCGCATGTACGCCGAGTCGATCCCGATCGCGTTCGGCCGGTTGGTGGCGCGCAACCGGCGGCGCTATGGCGGCTACCTGGTGCACCTGGCGATGCTGCTCTACTTCGTGGCGTTCACCGGCTACGCCTTCAAGACCGAGACCGAGGCCACCCTCCGCCCCGGTGACACGGCCACCCTGAAGAGCGCCTTCGGGCACACCTACACCTTCACCCACATGGGAGTGTCCCAGTTCGAGCAGCTGAACCGGGTAGTGACCCAGGCTTCGGTCCAGGTGAGCAAGAACGGGAAGTCCATCGGGGTCGTGAACTCCGAGAAGCGGCAGCACTTCTCGGAACCGGCGCCCGGGGTCCGGGAGAAGTCGTTCGAGCCGTCGACCGAAGTGGGCATCCGGTACAACCTGCAGGAGGACCTGTACATCGTGTACGCCGGATCGGTCGATGGCACCGAGGAAGCGGTCTACCGCTTTACCCTCAACCCGCTGGTGGTGTGGGTGTGGATCGGGTGCCTGGTGTTGATTGTCGGCGCGCTGGTCACGATGTGGCCGGGTGGAGTGGTGTCTGGTCCGGTGCGCCGGGGCCAGGCGGGATACGAAGTTCAGCTGGCGGGGACCGGGCAGTGACCCGGCGCCGGGCGTTTCTGGCCGGCTTTGGCGGGGCCCTCGTCGCGGGTGGGTTGCGGGCCCAGCAGGCCGGGCCGGACCAGGACCAGACCGGGGCGCTCCGCGATCCCGGCGCCGCCGGTCGGCCCCACGAGCGGATCAGCGAGCGGGACAACGCGGAGTTCATCACCGCGGTCGAGAAACGGATGCACTGCACCTGCGGCTGCGGGCTGGACATCTACACCTGTCGAACCACCGACTTCACCTGCAGCTTCTCGCCGGTCCTCCACCAGGAGGTCCTGGCCCTGAACGATGAGGGGAAGTCGGCGGACGACATCGTCACGGCGTTCGTCGCCAAGTACGGCGAAAAGGTGCTCATGGCGCCGAAGCCGGTGGGGTTCAACATCGCCGGGTACGTCGTCCCCGGGCTGGTCATCCTGCTGGTCGGCGGAATCATGTTCGCGATTCTCAAGCGCCGCACCCGGGTGCTCGCCGCGGCCCAGGCCGAGGCCCCGGTGGCACCCCCGATGCCAGCCGGCGCGTCCCATGCGGTGGTGGGGGCACCTCCGGCTTCTCAGGCGGAGTTGGAGCGGCTGACCAGGGAAATGCAGGAGTTCGATCAGTGAATCTGTTCGAGATCATCGCCGCCGTTCTGGTCGCGCTCGCGGCCGTCACCGTCATCATCGCCCCGCTCACCCGACCTGGCCAGTCGGCCCCCTCCGGGGCCGATGACCCGGAAGAGGTCGACGACACCCCCAAGGGGATTGCCCTGGCCGCACTGCGGGAGATCGAGTTCGACAGGGCGACCGGCAAGCTCTCGGACGAGGACTATTCCCAGCTCAAGACCCGCTACACCACCGCGGCACTGGCGGTGCTGCGGACCGAATCGGGGGCGGAACCGGCTCGGCCTGACACGACCGGATCCTCCGACCGACTGGCCGCGGGGGATGTGGTCGAGGCCATGATTGCCGACCGGGTCCGGCGGCTGGAACACAGCGGCATTCGTTGCCCCGCATGCGGGCCGCGGCCCGAGAGCGACGCCCTGTTCTGCTCCGGCTGCGGCCGCTCGCTCACGGTGGGCGGCTGTGCCAGTTGTGGCACCCCACTGGTGCCGGGCAGCCGGTTCTGCGAGGGCTGCGGCACCGCGGTCGCGCGCTAGACCGGTCGGGCTCGGCAACGCGAGCGCAGGCCGGATCTCTTTCTCCACGCTCGATGTCCGGTCCAGTAGAGTTACAGGACGACCCTGCCCCTACAGCCGATACCGGAGCCCCGCCCCCAGGCTCCAGGTCTTGAGACTCTCCCGCTGGGACGGCGCCGGCACGTCCCGGGCCTCAAACGGGCTTCCGCTCAACCCGAAGAAGATCTGGTTCTCGTAACTCACCCTGCCCTGACCGATCCGCAGGATCGCGCCGAAATGACCCCCGATCACGTCGTGATCGGTGAAACCCGTGGTGGTCCAGTGCTCGACGCTGGGGCCCGCGGCCAGCAGTAGCCGAACCACGGAGGTGCCCAGCACCGGGCGCGCCAGCAGCAGCCGAGCCCGCCACCGGATCATGTCCACGGTACGGTCCTCCAGGACCACGGCGGATGAGGAGGCGCGCAGCGCCCCGTTGGCATACCCGAGGTCCAGCAGGAGTTCGGTCCGTCCCAGCCGGCGACCCAGGCTCAGTTCGTAGCTGACTCTGGGCGCCGGGAGCACCTCGACCCGGACCCCCGGGACGGTCGTGGTGTCGCTGGCGCCGCCTTGGAACGCATCGCGGCTGGCATGGAACGCGATCGTCCAGCGGGAGCCTTGTGCCTGCGCGAACAGGGCGGTGCGGGGCTGGAGCAGGCCGAGGAGGCCCAGCGCGGCGAGCAGTCGAATGGGTCGCATGGAAGTCACCGGGGTTGAAGGGACCGGCGGGAGGGCCCCGCCGGTGCAGGTGGTCATCTCATTTCCAGCCTGATCCAGCCGTTGGTCTTGTTCCCATCGCCGCGGAGAATCCAGTTGAAGCCGGTGTGGTATTCTCCGACGACCTTGTCCTCGATGGCGTTGCCGATCAGCTCGTCGTTGCTCTTGATCCAGCTGGCGATGGAGGCCAGGAAATTCAGCAAGCTGCGGCCGGCTGCGATGTACTTCTTGACGGACCCGGTATCGGTTGCCCCGGTCACGCTCTGGTAGGCCGAGCCCAGAGAGGAGATGAACGGGAGCCAGCGGTTCTGGTCGATCTTCATGACGCATGGGGTGTCGTCGTCTTCCATGGCCACTACCCGGAAATTCACTCCCGGGTGGGCCAACCTGTACCCGTTCAACTCCGCCTGGCTGAACAGCATCACGCTGCCACTCCAGTTGGTCCCGCCGTTCCAGTAGTAGGGCGAAGACCGGTTCTCACCGGCGCACTGGTACTTCTGCAGCGAATCGGTGTGGCCATACTGACCCATGATGTGGATCTCAAATTCCGGGCTGCCCTTCAACCAACCCTCAAAATCCTGTACGAAATGGGCTTGCGTCATGTACAGACCGGGATAGACCCCGCCGCTTCCCCCGCCCCCCCCGCCACAACCGCCCAGGTTCGGGTCGCAGATGGGGAGGGCCTGGGTGGAAACCGGGGGGGTATCGAAGTCGGTCTCGACCGGCACCACCGCCAGCACCGGAGTGAGGGGTGGTCGCGCCGGGTCCAGGATGTGCCGGCCACCGCGCAGGTCGAACGCCACCGGGACCTCCCCGTCCCGGGCCTGAGTTGCCACCAGCAGCCGATCATCTCCGCTCCACTGAGCGCGGTGGGCGGGGACCGGGAGGTACAGCTCCAGGGCCTGAGTGCCCCGGAGGGTGGCGTCGAGCGCGGCTTCGGACTCGTCATTCAGTGCCGCCATCGCCCGCAGCTCGGCCTGCCCAGAGGCGCGGAGGGTGCGCTGCAGGTGGACCTTCCCTTCAGGGTACGGGGAACCCTGCAACCGCCGGTAGAGTCGAGTCCGGAAATCGGGGTTCTGGAGCGCGCGCGCCAGCCGCCGTGCCACGCCCTCCAGCTGGGAGGTTTCCCGGGAGACCAGGGCGGTCAGCGGTGACGGTGCCTCCGGCGCCATCGGAGGTGATTCCTCACTGGCGCAACCGGCCAGCAGCACGGTCGCCGCGAGGACGGCGGGAAATGCGGAACGCATGGATCCTCCTTGAACGGGTGGGTGGCATCAGGGGATGCCATCACCAACCTCGGGAGGACCAGCGCGGAGAGCGGGGTCTGCGAAACGCGAAAGGGAGCGAAGAAAGGCGGGGGTGGTGGTGGGTTCCTAGAACTCCATGGCCGCCACCCGGCGCAGCCCGAGACGGATCGGGATGATGGTCGCGGCCCCGCAGACGACGATGACCCCCAGCAGGGAGCCGATCATCCACGGTCCGGGTTCCGGAGTCGCTCCCCGCAGTTGGGCCCGGAGGTAGGTCAGCACCGGCGCTGCCTCGAGGACCAGCACCACGCCCAGCAGCACCATGGCGGACATCATGTAGACCATGCCACCGAACCCGGTGGGAATCTGGGCCGCATTCTCGGTGTCAAACCGGGGGAACAGGGCGCCAAATCCCAGGGCCAGGGCGCTGAGCGCGAAGGTGAGGAGCACGATCGTGCCGAGGCTGATCGCCATCATGAACGTCGAAGCCCGGAGCAGGGCGTTGGTCGAAAAGGTCATCAGCACGGCGACCACCAGCAGGGGGATGGTGCCAGTCCAGTACTTGCTCCACAGCAGGGCCCGGAGGTCCAGGGGGCTCGAGCGCAGGAGCCACATCTGCTTTCCCTCGAGGGACACCGCCGGGAACACGAACCGGGCGGCGATGGCGGCGAGCACGAACCCCGCCAGCCCCAGATTGAGGAACACGACCAGCGATACCAGGAACACCGGCACCCGTTCGCCGGAAAAGAGTGGCAGCGACTTGATGTTGAACACGTAGACCACCAGCAGCACCGCCAGCAGAATGAGCTGGCTCCACTGGGTGGTGTCCCGGAAGAACAGCAGCAG
>CALMOP010000354.1 GCA_937871775.1 uncultured Gemmatimonadota bacterium
GGTGTACCCGAACCGGACCCCCAGGCTGTTGGCCCCGCTCAGGTAATAGTCCCCGCCCAGATTGAGCTGGGTGAATTCGGTTCGGCTGTGCTGCCGAAAGCCGTCTACCGTCGTGTGGGAGACGGACAGGACCCCGCTGGCGTTGCTGGTCCGCGCAGTGGTCCGGCCCTGGATCTTGAACAGGCCGAACGAACCGCCCTCGGCCCGGAGCGACTGGGAGAAGGGGCCCGGGGCCGCGACCTCGGAGGTCAGGGACAGCACCCCGCCGCTGGCGTTGCCATACAGCGAGGAGGAGGCCCCGCGCAGGACCTCGATCCGCCGCAGGTTCCCGAAGTCCACATTGGTCAGTTGGCTCTGGCCGTCCGGCAGGGTCTGGGGTATCCCGTCGAGCAGCACTTTGACGCCGCGCACCCCGAAGTTGGACCGGGCGCCGAACCCGCGGATCGAGAGTCGCTGGTCGAGGCTGTAGTTGTAGCGATTGGCGACGTACATGCCGGGGACATTGCTCAGGGCCTCGTCAAGACCGAGCGTGGCCTGAGCACCCTGCAGTTCGTGCCGATCAACCACACTGATGGCCGCGGGGACCTTGAGGACCTGGTCCCGGGCCCGGGTTACGGAGACGGTGATTTCTGGCAGGGTGCGGGCCGAATCGGGGACCGCGACCGAGTCGCGACCAGTCGGCTGCTGGGCCAGGAGCGGAGTACTCAGAAGGATCGGCAGTGCCAACGAAGCCAGTATCCGCATCAGACTCCTCGGAATTCTGGGGGAAATCGCCCACGGCGGGCACGATATAAGAGGTACGCACCCCCGGCGCAGGGTCTGTGCCGGGTGCGCGGCACCGCGAGATGCGGCTCGTATCGGGCGTTGCTGGGCGGTGGAATCCCGGTGCCGCGTGACGGGTTGGGTGAGATCGCGCTTCGGCTGTGGGAGATGGCCCAGCCTCGAGTTCGCTTGTACGGGGCCCTCCAACACCCTTAGATTGAAGTATTCTATGGCCTTGCAAAGCTATCAGGGACCGGACTTTACGGCGCCGCCGCTGGGCTCCGCTCCGGCCGCACGGTTCCAGTTGGCGCCGGCGGATGGAGTGCTGCCGGAGGGGTTCTTCTCCACCTCCAACCTGCCGACCTATGTGCACCTCGGCGCGGGGCAGTGGCGCCTGCCGGGGCGTCCCCGGATGGACTGCGTGATCGTGCGGCAGGGCGACCAGCTCGAAGTCATCGAGCCCCGCCGGGTGTCGCGCGGGGCTCTGGTGGCGATGGGACTGCTGGAGGATGGCTCGGAGGGCATCTACGTCCACACCGCGGGGTTCCTGGGCGGGGCCCACAGCGCCAATGAATTTCGTTTCATGTCGACCGAAGTCAGCCGGGAACGACCGGTCAATTACGAGGAGCTGGCCGCCCGGCTGCTGGAGGAGCGGGAGCGCGGCGGGTTCCTGATCTGGGTGGCGGGGCCAGCGCTGGTCCACGCCCGGGCCCGGGGGGACTTCGAGTGGTTCATCCGCCAGGGCTTCGTGCAGGCGGTGCTGGCCGGCAACGCGGTGGCCGTCCATGACATCGAGGCCGCGATCTTCGGGACCACGCTGGGGATGACCAACACCGGCCGGCCCACCGATGGCGGGCACGGGCTGCACATGCGGGCGATCAACCAGGTGCGGGCCGCCGGGTCGATCGAGCGGGCGGTGGAAACGGGGTTGGTCGGGAGCGGGATCATGCACGCCCTGGTTACCCATCGCGTCCCCTACGTGCTGGCCGGCTCGATCCGGGACGACGGGCCGCTGCCCGGTGTGGTCACCGCGAGCGTGGATGCCCAGGATGCCATGCGGGTGCACACGGTGCGGGCCACCGGGGCGATCCTGATCGCGTCGGCGCTCCATGCCATCGCCGTCGGCAACATGCTGCCGGCCTATCACACCCACTACGGCGGCGTGCCCATGCCACTCATGACGATCTGCGTGGACCAGACCGAGTTCGTGGTGAGCAAACTCAAGGATCGGGGCACCCACCAGGCCTACGGCGTGGTGACCAACGCCCAGGATTTCATGCACGTGTTTCGCTTCTACGTGGAGAAAGGCGGCCAGTCGTGATCCTGAATCAGCCTGGATCGGGGTGGAGCCGGCTCGCGGGCCAGGTCGCGGAGGCGATTCCGGTCGACGAGATCGACGCGGTGTGGCAGTTCCGGCTGATCCGGCGTGAGGGCCGGGAGTTCGGCACCGCGGTGGTGGCCCGGGTTGATGGCAGCGACGGAGAGCGGCGCCGGATCTATACCGCCCGGTTCACCCATATTCTGAAGGGCAAGGAACGGGGCAAGTTCGACGCTGCCCTGGAGGAAGTCGGCAGCGGCCCGATCGAGACCATGGGGGTCTTGCTGGCGGGGGTCCGTAAGCGGATGGAGGACGAGGATCCCGCCCCAGTGCCGGTCCGGGAATGGTTCCCGGTCGCGGATGGCGCCCCTGGCGAGGACTGAAGGCGGCGGGATGACTCTGCGCGTCATGCCGCTTCGTGGCGGGATTCTCGGTCGGGAGCAGGTGTGACCGAGCCGACCTCCCTGGGATTTGTGCTGGCCTTCACCGCGGGACTGCTCAGCTTCCTGTCTCCCTGCGTGCTGCCGCTGGTGCCATCCTATATCGGGTTCCTCACCGGCCTCTCGCTCGAGGAGATGAGTTCACGCCGCCGGGTGGCGTTTACCCACGCCCTGCTGTTCGTGGCCGGGTTCAGTCTGATCTTCCTGCTGCTGGGTGCATCGGCAACGGCCCTTGGGCGGGCGCTGCATCAGCAGCGGGTGTGGCTGGAGCGGCTCGGCGGTCTGCTGATCATTGGCTTCGGGCTGATCTGCCTGGGCGTGATCCGGGTCGGGGCCCTGCAGGCGGATCGGCGGGTGCATCTGCAGCACAAGCCAGTTGGGTATCTCGGTTCGCTGCTGGTCGGCATGGCGTTCGCGGCCGGCTGGACCCCCTGTATCGGCCCCATTCTGGGCGGCATTTTCACCCTCGCCTCGGCAACCGAGACGGTGGGACGCGGCATGGCGCTGCTGGGGGCCTACTCGGCGGGCCTCGCCGTGCCGTTCCTGCTGGCGGCCTGGGCGGTGGACGGATTTCTGGAATGGTTCCAACGGTTCCGCCGGTTCCTGCCCTGGGTCATGCGGGTAAGCGGGGCGCTGCTGCTGCTGGTGGGTATTCTGCTGCTCACCGGCAAGTTCACGGTCCTCGCCGGCTGGCTGCGGGATCTGACGCCGGAGAGTCTGTTGAATCATTTGTGAGGGCGGTAGGGGCGGTCGGTAGGGGCGGAGCGATCGGGTAGCGGCGGAGCATTGCTCCGCCCCTACCGACCGCCCCTACCGCGTCGCCACTTCTTCCAGTTCCGCTTCAGCCTCCTGCCGCCGCAGCAGTTCCCAGTAGCGCTGCCGGCGGGCCATCAGTTCACTGTGGGTCCCTTCCTCGACCACCCGGCCTCCCTCGAGTACCAGGATCCAGTCGGCCTCGCGGACCGCGGACAGCCTGTGGGAGATGATCACCCGGGTTCGGGTCGACAGTGCGTCACGGAGCCCCCGCAGTATCCGGGTCTCCGTCTGCGCATCGACCGCCGAGAGGGCATCGTCCAGCACGAAGACCGGTGGATCCTGCGCCAGGGCCCGGGCAATCGCCGCCCGTTGCCGTTGGCCCCCGGAGAGATTCACCCCCCGCTCGCCCAGCATGGTCTTGTACCCGTGGGGAAGCTCGCTGAGGGCGGCGGACAGCTGCGACGTCACTCCGATCCGCTCCAACCGGCCGTCATCAGGCGCCCCCAGCAGCACGTTGGCCTTGAGGGTGTCGCTGAACAGGAAGGTCTCCTGGGGGACGAACCCCACCGCCTTCCGCAGGTCGCTCAGGGCGAGCGACCGCAGCTCCACCCCGTCCAGCAGAATCCGGCCCCGGTCGGGATCGTAGGATCGCACGATGAGTTCGGCGAGCGCCGACTTGCCGCTGCCGGTCGGACCGACAATGCCGAGGATCCGGCCGGGCGGCACCGCGAACGAAACATGCTGCAGCACCCAGCCCCGCTCGGGGGCCGTGGGATAACGGAACCAGACATCTTCGAATCTGAGTTCCCGGGCTGCGCGGGCCGGCGGCAGTGGAACCGGCCGGGGCGGGCTCACGATGCTGGAGGCGGTGTCCAGCAGCGCGTTGATCCGTCCCATCGATGCTTCACCCCGCTGCACCAGGTTGACCGCCCAGCCGAGTGCGAGCATGGGCCAGATCAGCAGCGTCAGCCAGGTGCTAAAGGCGACGAACTCCCCCACGCTGATGGTGTTCTGGATCACCAGGCGGCCCCCGAGCCAGATCACCGCCACCGCCCCCAGTCCTCCCAGCATCGCGAGCAGCGGATGGAAGGCACCGGACACCTTCGCCAGCGCCAGATTGCGACCGGCGTACTCCGTGGTTATCGTGCGGAAACGTGCGATCTCGCCGCGCTCGAGCTGATAGGCGCGGACGATTCGGGCACCGGAGAGATTCTCGTGCACGGCGGTGGTCAGGTCCGCGAACGCGGCCTGGATGCGCTCGCTGCGCCGATGGATGGCCTGGCCGAAGACCGTCATGCCGACCGGCAGCCCCACCAGGGGCAGCAGGGCCAGCCCGGTGAGGCGGGGGCTGATGTGCAGCAGGAAGGGCAGGACCATGACCGCCCCGACCAGGGTATCCGACAGGTACATGACGCCCGGGCCGGCAACCATCCGGACTGCCAGCAGGTCGTTAGTTGCCCGGGCCATCAGGTCCCCGGTGGAGTAGCGATCATGGCAGTCCGCCGAGAGCGACTGCAGGTGCACGTACAGGCGATGCCGCAGGTCGGTTTCGACCCGGCGGCTCACCCCGTTAAGGGTCTGCCGCATGATGAACCGGGCGATGCCGCCCAGCAGGGCGACTGCCAGGAGCAGGAGCAGGGCGGTGCGGAGAGCGGCCAGGCCCCCCGGGTGCCCCAGGGCATCCACGCCCCGCTGCAGGTAGGTCGGGCCGATGGTTCGGAAGTAGGCCGAGATGAATACGCAGACGAAGCCGGCCGTGTAGACGTGCCAGTAGGGTCTGACGACCGGCAGGGTGCGTTTCAGATGAGGCAGCACCCCGCAAATGTGGCCGGGGCACACCCGCGGCGGCAAGCCACCTTCGAGGAGGACCAATGGTTCCCAGGATGTTGACGGGCCTGTTGCTGCTGGGGCTGGCGGGCTGTGGCGGGAAGGGGGACCAGCAGCAGGCGGCAGCGGACAGCCTCCGCCGCGATCTGCAGCTGGCACCGGTCGAGTCCACCACGGCCATGAATGATCAGCCTGCGGCTGCCGTTGAGCCGGCGCCGTCCCCGGCCCCCGAGCCGGCGCCCCCTCCCGCCCCCACCCCCGCCCCCAAGCCGAAGCCAGCTCCCGCTCCCAAGCCGAAGCCGGCGCCGGCCAAGCCCGCCGAGCCCGCCGAGCCCGCGCTCAAGGTCTACACCGCAGCCTCGGGTACCACGGTGAGTGCGACGGCGCAGGACAGCTTGCACTCGCGGCATGACAAGGGCGGCGCGACCTTCCACGCCGCGATCAGTGAGGACGTCAAGGATGCCGGCGGAGGGGTCGTGATCCCGGCCGGGTCGGTCGTGACTTTCACGGTGGTGAAGCTGGAGCACGCCGGCAACAAGAGCGCGAAGGATGGCCAGCTGCGGCTGGAGGCCCAGATGGTCACGATTGGGGGCCGGTCCTACGCCATCAATGGGACCGCGGATCAGACCACGGTGCAGCACGCCCTGGTGGGGCAGGGGGTCACCGCCGGAGGAGCGGCGAAGGTCGGGGGCGGGGCCGCCGCCGGCGCCATTCTGGGCAAGGTCATCGGTGGCAAGACCGGCGCGATCGTGGGTGGGGTCGCCGGCGCTGCCGCCGGCACGGCCGCCGCGGTCCAGACGGCCGATCGCGATGTGGTCGTTGCCCCCGGCAACAGCGTGGTCTTCACGATTGGGGTGGATTTTTCGATTACGCGGTGACGGCCGTCGGGCGTCGGGCGTCCGGTGTCGGCCAATGGCCAACGGCCGATGGCTCTCAATACCCCGCCCCGCCTCCGCCGCCCCGCGGGTCCGAGACTCCCTGCCAGCCTGCCGGGGTCCGGATGATCGCCTCCAGGTCGCCCCAGTGACGGCTGCCCCATGGCGAATGGAAATCGATGCGGTGGCCCAGTGCCTCCAGTCCCGCGATGGCCCCGGGCTGGAACCCGTCAGGCTCCAGCCGGATCAGGTCTGGCAGCGACTGGTGGTGCAGCTTCGGTGCGGCCACCGCGTCCGGCAGCGACATATTGTGGTCGATCACGTTCGAAATCACATGGTAGACCTGGGTGATGATGGTCGATCCGCCCGGGGTCCCCAGCACCAGAAACAGCTTGCCCTGCGGGTCGAGCACGATGCTCGGAGTCATCGCCGACAGCATCCGCTT
>CALMOP010000355.1 GCA_937871775.1 uncultured Gemmatimonadota bacterium
ACCGTGGCGCCACGCTCTCCCGCGATGATCTGGGTGAGGTCGATCGGGAAACCGTAGGTGTCGTACAGCCGAAAGGCCTCGGTGCCAGCGATGGTCCGGGTCCCGGTGGCGAAGACCTCCTCCAGGCGCTTCAGCCCGCCATCGATGGTCTCCAGGAAGCGCTCTTCCTCCTGTCGAGTCACATCGGCGATGAACGACTCCTTCGCCTTGAGCTCCGGATAGGCCTCGCCCATCTCCCGCACCACGACCATGGTCAGCGGCGTGAGGGTGGGCTCTTTCCGGCCCAGCAGCCAGGCATGACGCACCGCCCGGCGAAGGATCCGCCGGAGCACGTAGCCCCGGCCGTCATTGGCAGGATAGATCCCGTCGGCGAGCAGCAACGCGACCGCCCGGGCATGATCCGCCAGCACCCGGTAGGAGCCACCGCCGGGTCCCCGGTCATAGGGCCGCCCCACCAGCTCCGCCACCCGGGTGAGCAGCGGCATGAACAGGTCGGTATGGAAGTTGGAGTCCTCGCCCTGCAGCACCGAGGCGATCCGCTCGAGGCCGGCACCGGTGTCCACCGAAGGCTTGGGGAGCGGGGTGAGGATCCCGTCGGCCGAGCGGTCGAACTGCATGAAGACCAGGTTCCAGATCTCCAGCATCTCCCCTGACTCGGCCAGCACCTCGAAGTCCGCCTGGGCGATGACCTCGCCCTTGCGATCCTTGGGCCTGGCCTTCCGCAGATCGACATAGATCTCGGTGCAGGGGCCGCAGGGACCGGTGTCACCCATCTGCCAGAAGTTGTCCTTGTCCCCCAGCCCGTAGATCCGGTGGTCCGGGAGCCCGGCCAACTCTCGCCACAAGGCCCGCGCCTCCTGGTCGGAGTGGTGCACCGTCACCCACAGTCGCCTGGGATCGATCCCGAGGTACTTCTTGCCGGTCACGAATTCCCAGGCGAAGGCGATCGCATCGCGCTTGAAGTAGTCGCCGAAGGAGAAGTTGCCCAGCATCTCGAAGAAGGTGTGATGCCGGGTGGTGTGGCCCACCTGTTCGAGATCGTTGTGCTTGCCGCCGGCCCGGACGCACTTCTGGCAGGTTACGGCACGAAGGTAGTCGCGCTGCTCCAGCCCCAGGAACAACCGCTTGAACTGGTTCATCCCGGCGTTGGTGAACAGCAGGGTCGGGTCATCCGCCGGAAGCAGCGACGACGACGCCACCTCCCGGTGCTGCTGGGCTACGAAGTAGTCGAGAAACAGGCGGCGGAGCGCGGCGGCTTTCATAGGCCGCGAAATATAGCGCCCCTAAGGTGCGTCGGGACCGAGCACCGCGACCGGCTCGTTGGCATCCCGGGTAGTGCCGTCCCCCAGCTGTCCAACCCGGTTCTCCCCCCAGCACCAGGCCAGGCTGTCGGTGGTCAGCCCGCAGCTGTGGTCATACCCCGGTGCAATCAGGCGGAAGATGTGGCCCCCCGCCACCGCCCCTCCCCGTCCCCCGCCGTTGCCAAGTTGCCCGTAACTGTTGTCGCCCCAGCAGGAGCCCTCGCCCTGAGCGTCAATCATGCAGATGGCGTTGGGCCCGCCGCTGAGCGTGAGGCCGACCAAGGGTCCGAAAACCAGGGCCGGGACCGGAGCACAGAGGAAAAGTGTCTCCCCTGCCCGGATGGAGCAGAGGCTCGAGCCGATGCCCAGCCCGACGGCATCATCGCCCCAGCAGTACACGGCATCGCCGCCCGTGAGCCCACAATAGAAGTCCCAACCCGCGCTCAAAGACTGGAAGCCGAGTCCGCCCGCCACCGGGTAGGGAGCCAGAACGCAAGGGCTCACCCCCGCGCCACACGACGGCTGGGTCGGGGCCGCCGAATCGCCCAGAGTACCGAGATAGTCGCTGCCCCAGCAGTACGCGGCGCCGGCCGTCGTGATGCCGCAGGTGTTGTAGACCGCCGCGGTGATGCTGGCGAAGCTCAGCCCTCCGCCCACGGTGTTGGGGACGAAGGAGGTCGCGCTGGAGCCGGTGCCGAAGTCGATGGTTGGATCTCCCCGCTTGCCACCCCAGAACTCCCCCCAGCAATGGCCGCTCCCGTCGGCCGCGACCCCGCAGAGGTGGCCAAATCCGGCGCTGAGCTGGGTCAGCTTGAGATCGCCAGACAGAACGGTGGGCGCGTCACCGAAGCTGTGCGAGAGATCCATGTCGTAGTTGATCGGCCCCCAGCAATAGGGGACCGAATCGGCCGCGAGCCCGCACCAATAGGTCGAGGCGGTGAGCGCGGTCATCTTCGGCGCGCCACTCACCCGCAGGGGGATGAGGCTGCAGGGCACCGAACCCAAGGCGTCGGCACAGGCCGAGGGCGGCGGGGTACCCAAGGCCCCCCCGTAGCTTCCGCCCCAGCAATAGAGGGTGCTGTCCACGGAAATCCCGCAACTGGAGGCGCTGCCTCTGGCCGCGGCGATCGTGAGAAACTTGAGTGGCCGCGAACCGCCCGGGCCGGTGCCGTCCGAACAGGCTCCGAGGAGGATGCTCACGACCACCAGGGACCCGGTCACACTGCGACCAGGCAAGCGGGACATGCGGGCCTCACGACGACCGTTGGAACCCAGGGGACGAGGCAAGACCCAAGCTATCGCCGTGCCGGTGATCCGGCGAGTCGACCGGGATGCCGCTCAGCGACCCCCATCGGTTCGCAGCACCCGGCCCACGATCTCCACGATCCCGCCGCCGGAAAAGCCACGCCGCGCCAGGTAGGCCACCAATCGCCGGCGACGGGCTTCGCGGGGCACCCCCGCCAGCTGCCGGGCCCGCTTGCGCGCCAGTTCGGCCGCCCGCGCGAGGATGTCACCCGGCTGCTGCCATTCACTCGCGATGGCCCGTTCGATGTGCTCGTCGGCCACACCGAGGGCCTTCAGATCCCGCCGGAGCCGAGCCGGGCCGCGGCCCCGGGCCGACCGCGACGCCACGAACCCCCGGGCGAATTCGGCATCATCCAGCAGCCGGGTTTCGAGAGCCCTCCCGATGGCCTGGTCCAGCGCCTCGGGGGGATGGCCCTTCTGCAGCAGTCGGCGCCTGAGGTCGGCGGTCGCGTGGGGCCGGCGCTCCAGCGCCCGGAGAATCGCCCGCCAGGCTGCCTCCGCGTCGGCCGCACACCCCGCCCCGGCCGCGCGCGCGGCGTCCCACTCTACCCCAACCGCCAGGCCGCCGCTCTGGACGGCAGACTGGTCGACGGTGCAGAACAGCTTGCCATCCACGAGGACCCGCAGGGCACCCGGGCGCCGCGGATCCGGCTCCAGCGCGGTGACCCGAGCCATTGCGGGTCTACTCCTCGTCGTCCGCGCCGACCGCAGCCGCCGCACCGCTCCGCAAGCCGAGGAACTCCTTGACCTTGGCTTCGACTTCGGTGAGCATCGCCGGGTTGTCCTTGAGGAACAGCTTGGCGTTCTCCCGACCCTGGCCGATCCGCTGGTCTCCGTAGGAGTACCACGCGCCGGACTTCTGGATGATGTTGGCTTCGGCCGCGATATCCACCACCAGCGAGACGTGGCTGATCCCCTCATCGAACATGATGTCGAACTCGGCCTGCTTGAACGGGGGCGCCACCTTGTTCTTCACCACCTTCACCCGGACATGGTTCCCGATCACCTGTTCCCGCTCCTTGACCGGACCCACCCGCCGGATGTCCAGCCGGAGCGAGGCGTAGAACTTGAGCGCCTTGCCGCCGGTCGTGGTCTCGGGATTGCCGAACATGACCCCGATCTTCTCACGCAGCTGATTGATGAACACCACCGCGCAATTCGAGCGGTTGATGGCACCGGCCAGCTTGCGCAGCGCCTGGCTCATCAGCCGCGCCTGCAGGCCCATGTGGCTGTCGCCCATCTCCCCCTCGATCTCGGCCTTGGGCACCAGCGCCGCCACCGAGTCGATCACCACCAGGTCCACCGCTCCGGACCGCACCAGAATCTCGACGATCTCCAGCGCCTGCTCCCCGGTGTCCGGCTGGGACACCAGCAGGTTTTCGATGTCCACACCCAGCTTGCGGGAGTACTCCACGTCGAGGGCGTGCTCGGCATCCACGTACGCTGCCACCCCGCCAGCCCGCTGAACGCTGGCTACCAGGTGGAGACACAGGGTGGTTTTGCCTGACGACTCGGGACCGTAGATCTCGGAGATCCGGCCCCGCGGCACCCCACCGATCCCGATCGCCGCATCGAGATTGATGGCCCCGGTAGGGATCGCCGCGACCCTGACCCGGCTCTCGGTCCCCATCCGCATGATCGACCCCTTGCCGAGCTGCTTCTCGATCTGGGAGATGGCGAGGCTCAGGGCCTTGCGACGTTCGGGGTCGAGCTTGTGCTCTTCGGCAGCCATTTGGGTCTCCGTTGTGTGTCGGTGGAGCGTTTTAATTCACAAACTATTCATAGACAATCTACAACCGAATAACTGCCGAAGCAATAGTGTATTTGTGGATCATTTTCATCCACAACACACTGACCTACCGGTAGGTCAGCCTCCAGGCATCCTCAATGTGCACCAACCGGTTCACTCCGGTGGCCCGTACCACCTCGATCACGTCGAACCGGTAGCAGTCTCCCGGCTGTCCCTGACGCAGGCGCCAGATCTCGGCGACCCGGCTGATGGCCCGCTGCTTTCGCCAGCCCACGGCCTCGCGACCGGGCCCGAACCCGGCCCCGCGCCGAGCCTTCACTTCCACGAAGGCCACGACCGTTCCCCGACGGACGATCAGATCGATCTCGTTGCGGCCAACCCGGAACCGCTCCGCCAGGACGTGCCAGCCCCGGGCCTCGAGCCATTCCCGGGCCTGGTGTTCGCCGTGCCTTCCGAAAACGTGGCGTGGGTCTGGTGGTGGGCTGGGTGGCTCCGGCATGGACCGAAGCTACCACCGACGGGGCAAGGGATCGGGCGCGGAACAACGCGGGCGTCGTCCCCGGAACGCGAGCACCAGGATCGCGTGGGGCGAAGAAGAGCGACCGGCTCCGCGAGAGGGCCGGTCGCCACCAGGCTGCAACTGACCAGCGCGCAGGGCGCGGGAACCGGGTCTACTGCGCCAGCGCCGCGTCCAGGAAGCTCCTGAGGTCGACCTCGTTCACTTCCGGCTCGCCGGGCTGGAGGTTGTCCAGCAGGCCGGCGTCGAGGCGCCGCTCCAGATCGTGCACCAGGTAGAACAGGTGGGCGAAGTCCTCGATCACGAACAACAGCGGCTGATAGTGATGGATCTCGAAGTACTGATTGAGAATCCACTCGGTCTGGGCCGGGAACCGCTGCACCGCGGGTGAGTCCACGCAGTGCGCCAGCTCGCCGTAGCTCGACAACAGCCCGCTGCCATAGGCCAGCGCCCGCCCCGGCGCGATCGGCGCTCCCGGCGATTCCCGCATCAGCCCGAATTCCACCGTGAACCAGAAGAACCGCGCCAGCCCCTTCACGTTGCTGGTGAGAACCCGGATCCGTTCCGCCTCATCCCGGATCTCTCCGGCGCGGCGCGCCGCCCGCTCCGCGAACTGCCCGAACTGGACCAGCGCGTCGGCAAAGCCGCGGTCGGTGTGCATCGGCACATGACCGGCAATGTCGTGGAAGATGTCCGGCTCGGGCAGGTAGTCCAGCGAACCGCCGTCCCGTACGGTGATCGTGGTGGGGAACTCCCGCCGCTTGAGGCAGTCAAAGAACTTGTAGGCCGGCACGTATCCGCTCACCGGCTTGGCCTTGAAGCCGGTCCGCGGCTCCAGAAACCGATTGATATCGGCGCAGCGCGGCACCTGGTCGGGATCGAGCCGCAGGGTCTCGATGCCTTCGAGAAACCGGGGATTGGCGTAGTGTTCCCAGCGCGGCCGCATCCGTTGCAGCAGTCGGCTCCAGGTCTGATGATTCTCGGCGCTGTACAGCTCGTACGGCTGCTCGATGTACAGCTGGCCCGCCGCCTGGGCCAGCTCGATGAAGGGTGCCCGGGTCGTGGTCAACCCGGGTGCGACACCAGCGGTGGCGAGTTCCGACATGTGGTCCCCCTGCGCGCTTGACGCGGTGACTGGCAGACGCCCTGCCCCGTCCCCGCAACGGCCCGTCGACTACCGGCGGTCCATGACTGTGCCCTGACATTCTCCCAGACCGATCCGGGTCCGCCCGGGCGCCTCCCCCCACCCTCGCAGGGTGAGTTGATCACCAGCCTCCAGGAAAGTTCGCTGCTCCCCAGACGGTAAGGTCAGCGGCCGCTGACCCCGCCAGGTCAGCTCCAGCAGACAGCCAGCCTCCGTCGGCTCGGGTCCGGACACGGTGCCACTCCCGATCAGATCGCCCGGGCGAAGATTGCAGCCGTTGCTGGCATGATGGGTCACCAGCTGGGCGAGGGTCCAGTACATGTGCCTGAAGTTGCTCAGTGACAGCCGCATTGGCTCCAGTCCCCGGGCCAGCATCGCCGCACTCCGCAGCGTGACCTCGAGCGTGAGACTGATCCCGCCACGGTCCCGATTCTCGACGCCGTCGAGATAGGGCAGCGGCGCCGGATCCCCGTCGGGCCGCTGCGCCGCAGCGACCCGGAATGGTGTCAGCGCCTCCAGGGTGACCACCCAGGGCGAGACCGTGGTCGCGAAATTCTTCGCGAGGAAGGGTCCCAGCGGCTGGTACTCCCAGGATTGCAGATCCCGCGCCGACCAGTCGTTGAGCAGGCTCACCCCGAACAGGTGATCCTCTGCTTCGGTGATCGGGATCGGCGAGCCAAGCGGGTTGCCGCCGGCGATCCAGGCACCGATTTCCAGTTCGTAGTCCAGCTGCCGGGTCGGCCCGAAGCTCGGGGCGGTGGCGTCCCCCGCGCGGGTCTGGCCCTGAGGCCTGAGCACGGGGGCCCCACTTACCACGACGGACGAAGCCCGTCCGTGGTAGCCGATCGGCACCCACTTGTAGTTCGGCAGCAGCGGCTGCTCGGGTCGGAACATGGACCCGACCCTGGTGGCGTGGTGAATCGAAGCGTAGAAGTCGCTGTAGTCCCCGATCTCCACCGGCAGCAGCATCTTGATGTCGGTCGCACGCCGCAGGACCCTGGCCTGGGTCGCCTGGTCTCTGGCCAGGCGGCTGCCCGCGATCAGCAGCTCCGCCACCGCGCGCCTGAGTACCCGACGCCGTTCGGCCGACAGTCCCATCAGGGCATTCAGGCTGGGGCGCATCAGGGCGTCGGAAAGCTCCCCGGGTAGCCTCAAGCAACTGGCCTCCAGAGCCGCAGGCAGGTCGAGCACCTGGTCTCCAATGGCGACCCCCAGTCGCCCCGGCTCGTCGGGACCGGGCCGAAACGCGCCCAGCGGCAGGTTCTGCACTGGAAAGTCGGCGCCGGGCAGATTGGCCGAGGCCACCCAGCTCCGACGATCGGGATCGTGGGTGGCGTCCAGCGGCCGGTCAATCACAGGGACTCGATCTCCTCGACCGGTTCGGTGAAGGAACAGGATCCCATCGCCAGGGCAAACTCCTGCCGCGCCTCGCGAATCGCCGCCGTCTCCAGGGCGATGCCACCCCAGCGGATCCGGGCCGGCTCGAAGACCGGTGGATCCAGCTCATCCGCGACCAGCAGTGAACCGGCGGCCGCCATGGGGAGGCCCCGCCACAGCGCGGCGGCCGCCAGAAACAGATTGAGGTACCCGAACTGCACCGCCTGGACGCTGCCCGGCTCGTAGGTAAGGGGCCGGCGTCCGCGGACCGGGTGGTGCAGGCCAGCAGTGGCCTTGAACGGCACCCGCTGGCGGGCACAGCTCGCCAGGAAGGCCAGCACCTGGTCCGGATCCGGAATGTCCCCGGGCAGCACTCCCCCGGTGCGGATCTTGGCGCGGACCCCGGCCGCCGCCACCGCCGCGATCAGCGGCTCCATGGCTGGACCGGCCGGCAGCTCCAGGTACAGCTCGCACTCCGGTGGCAGCTGCGTCGCCAGGGTTACCACCTCCGCGGTCGCGGCGATCCGCGCTTCCAGCGACCCGATCCGGATACCGTCATGGACGTGTCGCTCCGAGAAGCCGCGAACCGCCTCCAGGTCGCCCGCGCGATCCGACCCCAGCAGCACCGTCAAGGGCCAGCGGGTCCCCAGCCGATCCACCTCGGGCAGCCGCTCCAGGGCGGTCTCCAGTTCCGGGAGCCGGCCGGCAGGCACCACCAGGCGGGCCAGGGCCCAGTGATCCGGCCGCCGCTGGTAGGCGGCATAGTTTCCGACCGTGGTCGCCAGGTCGAGTCCGGCTGGGGGAAACAGGCCGGCGTAGTCGACGAGGCCCTCGAGCAGAGCCCGCACCGACGGCAGTTCCAGCCGCGCCGCCACCCCTTCGGGCCGGCTCACGATGCGAGCTCCGCCAGGTTGTGGAACTGGTCCAGCACCTCCGGGTTGGCCAGGGCGTCGCGATTGCCAATCGGCCGATCGTGGATCGCGGCACGCACCGCCAGCTCCGAAAGCTTCCCGTTGATGGTCCGGGGCAGGTCGTTCACCTGCAGGATCCGCTTCGGCACGTGATGCGGGCTGGCGTGGACCCGGATCTCGATTCGGATCCTTTCCCTCAGAACCTCATCCAGCCGCAGTCCGTCGCGCAACCGGACGAACAGCACCACCCGCACATCCCCTTCCCATTCCTGCGCCACCACCAGGCTTTCGAGAACCTCCGGCATCCGCTCCACCTGTCGATAGATCTCG
>CALMOP010000356.1 GCA_937871775.1 uncultured Gemmatimonadota bacterium
CCGGCCTGCTCGAAGAACATCCAGAACATGATGTTGAAGGTGAAGATGATCATCATCGCGATGACCCGGTCGCGGGCGATCTTGCCTTCGCGGATCCCCTCGACCATCAAGAGCACGATCAGCACTACGAAGAGGACGCTCAGCACGTAAAACAGGTTCTTTCCGCCGACGGAGAGCAGGAAGTACACCACCGGGATCATGACGAGCGCGCCGAGCGCGACCACGGCCACGCGCTGCAGGCCGGCGGCCTCCGGTGCTGCAGCGCCGATCCCCTTGAGCTGGCCGCGGCCAAGGTAGAACCACACCATGCTGACGAGCATGCCGATGCCCGAGGCGATGAACACGTACCTGTAGGCCGGCGCGCCGTCGGTGCCGAACACCGACTGGGCCAGCCAGCCGGTGAGCAGCGGCGCGACGAACGCCCCCGAGTTGATGCCCATGTAGAAGATCGTGAAGCCGCTGTCGCGGCGCTCGTCGCCGACGGCGTACAGCTTGCCGACCAGGGTCGAGATAATGGGCTTGAACATTCCGTTACCGACGACGATCGTGGCCAGCCCGAATTTGAACACGGTCGGATCCGGCAGCGAAATCATGAACAGCCCGGCGGCCATGAAGACCGCACCGGTCAGAATCGAGCGCTGGTAGCCGAGGAACTTGTCGGCGACATAGCCGCCCAGAATCGCCCCCGCGTAGACCAGCGCGAGGTACGACCCGTAGGTCAGGTTGGCGTCCGCCTGCCCCGTGGCCGATCCGCCATGGAACTGCGCGACAATGTAGAGCACCAGTGCCCACCGGATGCCGTAGAACGCGAAACGCTCCCAGAACTCGGACATGAACAGCATCCAGAGCGGACCGGGATGCCCCAGGACCTGCTTGAACTGGGGGATGGCAGCTTCTGCTCGGGGCGTATCCGCGGCACTGTTCATGCGATTACTCCAGGAGGGTGAGAGGTTCTGGTCCCGTGATTCTTCCATTCCGCGCCCGGGGCGCGGTCAGCGCCCGCGTTTCCTCAGGATGTCCTCCAGTACCACACGGTCAATCCGTCCGTCCATCCGCACCCGCACGTCGTAGTTCTCCCAGTACATGAAGTCCCTCAGTGCAGCCAGGAACACCTCGTTGGCCTTCCCCTGGGGCGCTGACAGCCACTTGGCCGGCTGATTCACCGGCTCCTTGAGCAGGATCGGCTCCAGCTGGCGCACCACCCCGGCGTCGATCGGCAGCAGATCGCCGGGCTCACTGGGGAAGAAGTGCAGTTTGTGCAAGGTCAGCAGCCGGGCCAGCTCGGCGATGGGATCGGGCGCGTCGTACACCCGGATGTCGATGAACCGGTCATTGGCGCCGAGGTAGCCGCCATGGGCCCGGACTACCAGCAGCGCCGCGGACTGCATCCCCCGTTTGTCGCCCCCACCCGCCTGCCCCGCCCGCAGCGCGGCCATGAGCCGATCCGCCAGCGTCCCGCTCGAGCGTTCGAAGGTCTCGGCCAGGTTCTTCACCGTCTGGTCCGACACCATGATGTTGGCCTGGGCGGCGTAGCCCCGCCCCACGATCACCGCGCCCTTGCCGCCCAGAAGCCCGCCCGGGGTGCCAGGCTTTCCCACCCGCCCGCCGGCCCAGTCAAAGGTCCGGGTTCCGGTGAAGCTGACGGCTCCGCCGCGGGCGTCGACCATGCCCACCTGCCGGTCCTGCAGCATGGTGTCGCTCCGCATGACGATCCGGAGGGCCTCCTCGGCGGTCGCGCCCCGGGCCAGCAGGTCCAGTCCCTGCTCCCCGTACGCGGTATTGCCCAGACTCTGGGTGGCCACCGCGCCGACTCCGCTGACCGCCCACGGCACGATGCCCCCGACGTTGGGGAACTTCGACTGCACCGCGACACCGAGATCGCCGGTGACCGAATCGTAGGCCACGATGCTGTAGGTGTGGGCCAGCTTCTGGAAGTGGGTCGGCGGAGCCAGCGGCTGCTGCGCCGCCAACAGGGAACCGGGAACCGGGAAGCGGGACCCGGTTGGCGCCAGCGCGGGGGTGAGCAGGGTACCCAGAAACAGCAGGGCAGCTCTCCTCCCGGGCCCCCACCGCCTGCGCCGGCTGGCCCGTCCCCCGGTCCCGCTTCCCTGTTCCCCGTTCCCGCTTCCCGGTTCTCGGTTCCCCATCAGGTGTCCTTCCCCAGTTTCTTCTTCAGGTGATCCAACTGGGCCTCGACCGCGGCGTCGAGCCGCTGTCGGTCCAGCTGGTGCTTGAGCAGGTCACTCTGCAGGTCGGTTTCGGGGCGACTCGCGCCCGCAGCTTCGAGGTCGCGCCAGGCGGCCTCCTGGTTCGGGGTGCGCCCTTCACCACCCGCGCGGGCCTCGCGATACGCCGCCGAGAGCTGCTCCAGATCCCGCTCGGCGAGACTCAGCTCATCCCGCTGCACCGCCAACTTCTTGGCGAGCACCACCACCCGCTCACGATGCCGCACGGCGAACTGTTCCGCCACCTGCTGGGTCTCCGGATCGGGCAGCTGCGCCGCCAGTTGCCCCCGCCGTTCGGCATCCGCCAGCTGGGTCTGCTCGGCCTGGAGCGCCCGGTCGGTGGCCACCAGCGCATCACGCATGGTCGCCACCGCGACCTTGGTCTCGAGCAGGGCGGCGTGAAGTTGGGCGGCGCGGGCGCGGCTGTCGCCCGGTGCGGTATGGTCGGCGAGGAGCTTCTCGAGCCTGGCCCTGAGCCCTTCGAGCACGGTAGGATTGTCCAGGTCGCGGAATCGCCGAATGGTACGGGCCGCCCCAAGGGGCGTCAAGGAAGGACCGGCGTTACCTTAGGAGCCATGCGGGTCCCTGCCCTGCTGCTGCTGCCGCTGTTGCTCCCCGCCTGCCAGTCGAATCGCTCGGGTGGCGCCTGTGGCATTACCGCAATTGCCGGCGCCACCATGCTGCTGCAGGAATTCGGCACCCCCAACCAGACCCTCGCCACCCCACCGGCCAACCTGCCACCGCGGCTGGTCGCCCGGATCGCGGCCGGCCCGGCCTTCGAAGCCGAGGTAGGCCGTACAGCCGATCAGCACTGGATCGTGGGGGTCGAGGGAAGTCCTCCAGCCGCTATCCACCCTGGCTTCGGCGTCCTGGTGCTCGACCTGACCGGCCGGCCCCGGGGCGTGATGGTCTACGAGTCGCGGCCACTGCGGGATGCCCCGGAGATCGGGCGCCTGAATATCGACTCGCTGATGTTGCCGCTGTTGGGCATCCAGCTGGATCCGGCGCGGTTCGAGGATCCGCACTGCCCCCTGTTTCCCGACAGCGTGCTGCAATGATTCCGCGGATCGGCCTGACCGGCGTCACCCGGGCGGTGTCCGGGGTCGATCGCACCGGAGTCAACGCGGCCTACGTCCGGTCCGTCATCCAGGCCGGTGGCGTCCCCCTGATACTGTCCCCTCTGCTGGATGAACAGCACCACGCGAACTTGCTGGACCTGCTGGACGGCCTGGTCTTCACCGGCGGTGAGGATGTCGACCCAGCGCACTACGGCGCCACCCCCCACCCCCGACTCGGCGACGTCGATCCGGTACGTGACCGGTTCGAACTTGGGCTGTACCGGGCGTCACGCATCCGGGGGCTGCCGGTCCTGGCCATTTGTCGGGGCATCCAGCTGGTGAACGTGGCCCTGGGTGGCACGCTGTGGCAGGACCTGCCCAGCGAGCGGCCCGGTGCACTGACCCACCTCCAGCCGACTGGAAGGGACCAACGGACCCATCCGGTGGAGATCACCGCCGGCTCTCGTCTGGCCCGCGCCCTCGCTGCCAGTCGACTCGAGGTGAACAGCTTCCACCACCAGGCCATCCGCACCTTGGGCCCTGGCCTGGTGGTCACGGCGACCGCGCCCGACGGCGAGATCGAAGGGGTGGAAAGCCAGGATCCGGAGCCGTGGTTGCTGGCGGTCCAGTGGCATCCGGAGGAGTTTCATCGGGAGGGTTCGGCACCAGAGCGGGGCCTCTTCGGCGCCCTGGTGCAGAAAGCGGGTGAGTACGCCCCCAGCCACCGGGGGCCGAGCGGCGCGGGCGGCGAGCAACCTACTGCAGGTACCCCCCCGGGAACAGAACCCGCTCGCTCAGGTCGTTGAGGGCCTCCCGCAGGGCCGGGTAGCGCTCGGCGGCGGTCTGCAGGATGCCGTCCAGGTGGTAGTGGTCAGCCAGGGCGTGATCCGACGCCATGGCGTAGCCGCGACGACCCAGCCCATCGTAGTAGCTGAGATCGGGCCCGCCGTGCCGCAGCCGCCGGGCTTCGATGTACTGGGGGAACAGACCCGCCAGCCAGAGCGCGTAGTTCCCGAGGTGCAACAGCACTCGGAAGCGGCGATCACCCTCGGTGACAGTCAGGTCGGCGAGCAGGTCGACCAGGTAGCGATGCGAGTGGTCGTCATGCCAGGCCACCCGATGGGCCCGATCCCGCTGCCCGAATTCAAGCAGCAGCGCCGCCAGGTAATCGGCCAGGTCAGCCTCTTTCACTCCAGCGTCGAGCAAGCGGCGACGGACCTGCACGTAGAAGAAGAGCGCGGCGCTGGGCGCGAGCATGGTGCGCACCGCCAGCAACCGTTCTGCCAGATCGGGATCGTCCAGCAGCGGATCGGGCCCCTCGCGCTCCAGGCGGCGTTCCAGCCGGGCCCGGCTGGTCGCCGAACCTCGGCTCAGCAGGAGCAGGGCCAGTTCCAGGTCACCCGCCTTGAGTCGGCCGCGCGTGTTGGCGATGATCATCTGCCCCCTCCGAGGGTGAACAGCCCGAATGCCCCGTGACACCGCCTCGCCGGATCCCAATGTCCTGATCCGCTTCGCCGCAGCGGTCGTGGGGATGTTGCGCCCTCATTCAGTACTCGACAACCTCACCCGGGAAGTCAAGGCATTTCTTGCGCCAACCGCCATGGCGGCCGTCGCGCTGAATCAGCAGGGTGAGATCGAGAGTGCCAGTGGTGATCCGCACCACCCGATTCTGGCCACGCCGCTGGCCGCCGCGCTGCGAACCGGCGAGCCGCAGCAGGGTAGCGGCGCCCCTGGAGGGGCGGTGCTGGCGCTGCCCTTCCGAGGTCGACAATCAATCCTGGGGGCGATCGCGGTGGCCTGGGCCGGGGACCTCGATCCAACCACCACGCTCGCCGGCCTGGCCGCCGTGGCGGCCGTAGCGCTGGAGGGGGCCCGGATCGTGGAGGCCGCCGACTGGCACCGGGAGGGCTGGGAGGAAGCGCTGGACTCGCTGGGACTCGCGATCTGCATTCTCGATCGTGGCGGGCGCATCGAGCGGGTTAACCGGGTCTTCGCCGGGCTGCTGGGCGCCGCCCCAGCCGGCGTGCTCCGTCTTCCCTGGGCGGAGGCGATCCCGACTGACTGGCATGCCGGGATTCGCGCTGCGCTCGCCGGCGAAGCGGCCGAGGCCAGGTCCGGGGATCATACCGTGGTGGTGTCCGCGGTTCGCGGATTGTCATCCGGGCGGGAGGTGTTGGTCTTCGAGGATCAGACCGAACGGCGGCACCTGCAGGAACGGCTGCTGCAGTCCGAGAAGCTGAGCGCCATCGGCCAGTTGATCGCGGGCGTCGCTCACGACCTGAACAACCCGCTGACGTCCGTAGTGGGGTTCGCCGACTTTCTGGCTGAATCGGCTGACGTGCCCGCCCGGATCCGGGAACCTCTCCGTGTCATCCAGCAGGAAGCGGAGCGAGCCTCCAAGATCGTGAAGAACCTGCTCAGCTTCGCGCGGCGTCAGGAAACCCGCCAGCCGGCAGCGCTCCGCCCCATCCTCGAAGCCACGGTCGGCCTGTTCCGCAACAATCTCGACGTGGAAGCAATCACCCTGACCCTCGACGTAGCGCCCGACCTGCCGGATCTGGACCTCAATCCGACCCAGATCCAGCAGGTCTTCGTGAACCTGATCCAGAACGCGGCCCAGGCCCTGGCCGGCGACGGACAGCCCGGCACCATTCGGGTGAGCGCCCGCCGCTGGATGAGCGGCGCGATGGTGGAAGTCACCGATACCGGGCCGGGGATGGACGCCGCGCTCGCGACCCAGGCCTTCGAGCCGTTCTTCACCACCAAACCCGAGGGCCAGGGAACCGGCCTGGGCCTGTCGATCAGTCAGGGTATCGTGAAGGAGCACGGCGGGCGGATCACCCTGACGACCGCGCCGGGTGAAGGGGCGACCTTCACGGTGGAACTCCCGGGTCGGGTCAGCGCCCAAGCCGCGGCTCCGGTGCCCGCCGAATCGGTCCCGATGCGGCCGCTGCAGGTCCTGGTGGTTGATGACGAACCCCACATCCTGCACTATATCCGGGCGACGCTGGAGGCCTGGGGGCACCGGGTTGAGACCGCCAGCGACGGCGCGGTGGCACTGGACCGGGCCCTGACGGAGGACTTCGATCTGATCATCTCGGACCTCCGCATGCCCCTGGCAGGAGGCCGCGAATTCTATGAGGCACTCCAGGAGCGGAAGCCGGAGGCAGCCCAGCGCGTGGCGTTCAGTACCGGGGACACGGTGCGGGGGGACACCCTCGACTTCCTCGAGGCCCAGGGCCGGCCCTGCCTCCAGAAACCCTTCAGCCTGGCGGAGCTGCGGCAGATCCTGCATGACGCTGCAGTCCGATGACCGAACCGTTCCCGGTCCAACTCTGCCGCGGCCGCGAGTATCGTGGCGGCGAACGCCAAGTGGCCCTGCTGCTGCGAAATCTCCCGGGAGCTGAGCGGCCACCCCTTCTGACCGGCCGGGCCACCACGCTGGCCAGGGTGCTCGCCGCGGAGGGCTACCCGGTGCATCAGGTCCCCTGGCGCCTCGCCTGGGACCCGCGCACCCTCGCGACCATGCTGGCCCGGCTGCGACCCTGGTGCCGGGCCCATCACGACCGAGTGGTGCTGCACGCCCATGACAGTCACGCGCTCGCACTCGGTCTGGTGCTCGCGGCGCTTTGCGACGTCCCCCTGGTCGCAACCCGCCGCAGCGTCACCGCCCCGGGTTCACTGTGGCGCCAGCCAGCCCGAGTGATCGCGATCTCCGAGGCGGTTGCCACCCAGCTCGAAGCTGGGGGGGTACCCCGGACCCGGATCGTCCAGATCCCGTCCGCTGTGTCCCGCGCCCAGCTGACCCGGCTGGCCGCGGCACCGCGCCCGCCGCGCAGCCACATGCGCATCATCGCGGTCGGCGCCCTGACGCGCGAGAAGGGACATCGCTGCCTGATCACGGCCTTTGCCGACCTGGCACCGCGATTCCCGACGGCGGAGCTGGTGCTGGTCGGTGACGGTCCCGAGCGGCGCCACCTCGAACACGCCGTGCGCCGGCGGCAGCTGGGGCCCGGGGTCCGCCTTGCCGGAGCGCAGCCCGACGCGGCACCGTGGATCGCCGACGCCGATCTTCTGGTGCAACCCTCGCGACGGGAGGCGCTCGGCACCGCGGTGCTCGAGGCAATGGCCCTGGGCGTCCCGGTCATCGCGACCGCGACTGGCGGACTGGTGGAACTGCTCCGCGACGGTGCCGGCCTGCTGGTGCCGCCTGACGATCCACCCGCGCTCACCGCCGCGATGGATCGGGTCCTGTCGGACGGCCCGCTGCGCCTCGGGATGGTGCAGACCGCACGCCACCGGACCGAGGGATTCGATGCGCCTGGAGTGGCAGAGCGGATCACCCAGGTGTATCGTTCGGCCCTCCGTGACCGCTGAGTCCGATGCTCTACCTGTGCATTCCGAGCCATAACGAAGCGCCGACCGTCGGGTTGCTGCTCTGGAAGATCCGCAAGACCTTTCAGGCTTTCCCCCGCGAATATGAAATCCTGGTCGCGGACGACGGCTCGACCGACGCGACCTCCGACATCCTGGAGCCCTACGCCAAGTCCCTGCCACTGACAGTGCTGCGCCACTCCGAACGGCGCGGCTACGCCCGCTCGGTGGAGGCACTGCTCCGAATGGCGGTGGATCGGACCGACCGTCCGAAACGGGACTCGGCCATCATCATGCACGCCGACTTTGCGCACGGGCCAGAGTATCTCCCCGACATCATCCGCCAGCTCGACGGTGGCGCGGACATCGTGGTGACCGAGGCTACACTCCAGGGCGAGACCCGCCGCTCGGCACGCCTCGTGCGTCGCTGGGCGCGGTGGCTGCTCCGGGGTATCCGAGTGTCCGGGGTGCAGGACATCGTGTCCGGATTCGTGGCCTTTCGGCTCATTTGCCTGCGCAGTGCGCTCAAGGACCGTTCCGGCCCGCTGCTGACCTCCGAAGGCTGGGCGGCCCAGGCGGAGCTCCTGGCCCGGGTGGCGCAGCAGGCCAGACGCATCGCCACGGTGGGGGTGGTGGAACGGCACGACCTGCATCAGCGCCCCAGCCGCATCGACCCCTGGCCGCTGGCGCGCACCCTGTGGCGCGAAGGGGGTCGCCTCAAGATCCGGAGTGGCCGGCCCCAGGCCGGACCCCGCGGGGGGATGGGCCGCGCCGAGGACGAGGAACTGGAGGAGAGTCCCAGATGAGAGCATGGACCATCGGCGCCACCGCGGCCCTCTGTCTCGCCGCCGCCCCCGGGACCACCCACGGGCCGGTCGATGGCTATCCCTTCGAAGTCGGTGAACGGCTCCAGTACTCGGCCAAGCTGGGAATCCTGCGCCTGGGAACCGCCTGGATGACGGTGCAGCGAGTCGACACGGTCCGGGGCGTCGAGTCGTTCGTGTTCGAATTCGGGCTGGTGACCTCGGCGCCGTTCTACAAGTCCAGCAGTGTGATGCACTCCTGGACCGGGACCTCCGACCTGGTGTCGCGGCGCTTTCACCAGGACCTGGTGGAGAACGGGAAGGAGCGGAAACGCTATTACGAGATTTTCCCCGATTCCATGCTGTATACGCAGGAAAATCGGCAGGGGAGCAAACCCTCCGTGGCCGAGCCGCTCGACGATGCCGCGTTCTTCTACTTCCTCCGCACCGTCCCCCTGGAGTTGGGACAGACCCGGAAGTACGAACGCTACTTCAAGAAGGACATGAACCCCGTCACCATCGCGGTGGTGAAGCGGGAGGACATGGAGATGCCGGACGGGAAGAAGGTGGCCTGCCTCATCCTGAACCCGGTCCTCGGCGAGGAGGGCCTGTTCGCCCCCCGCTCCAGGGCCATGCTGTGGCTGACCGACGACCAGCGCCGGATTCCGGTGCAGATCCGGGCCAAGCTGCCGTTCGGCACCGTGACCATCCGCCTGGAGAAGCTCGGAGTGGAAAAAGTCGAGCCGGAGAGCGCCGGGGAGTGAGTCGCCGCTACCGCGAGGCGGACCTCGCTCGAATTCGGACCGTCCCGATAGCAGGTCGCACCGCCAGGGTCACCCCCGCCGACTGTGCCACCCCGCCGGGTCCCGAACGCTCCTTCCACGCCTTTCTGGACAGCCTGCCACGGACCCTCGCGGCCGATCACCTGAGACAGGTGGCGGCCGCGATCGTTTCGGCCCAGCGGGCCGGACGCGGAGTCCTCGCCATGGTCGGTGGCCACGTGATCAAGACCGGGCTGGGCCCGTTGCTGGGCCACTGGGTGCGGCGCGGCATCGTGTCGCATGTCGCCCTGAACGGCGCCGCCGCCATTCACGACTACGAGCTGGCCCGCTTCGGCGCGACCAGCGAGGACGTGGCAGCCGGGCTACAGGACGGCAGCTTCGGGATGGCGGAGGAAACCGGGGCCGAAATGAACCGGGCCATCCGGGACGCGGCGGCAGCCGGCCGCGGCATGGGAGAAGGCCTGGCTCAGGCGCTGGCCGGGGCCCCTTCCACCCCCGGCGCCGCCGCCTCGGTGCTGGCCGCGTGCCACGCGCTGGGAGTTCCGGTGACCGTCCATCCCAGCATTGGCACCGACATCATTCATCAGCATCCGTCCGCGGACGGGGGGGCGCTGGGCGAGACCGGGCACCGGGACTTCCGCCGCCTGGCGGGAGCCATGCCGGACCTGCATCAAGGCGGGGTGGTGCTGAACTTCGGCAGCGCCGTAGTGCTTCCCGAGGTCTTTCTGAAGGCGTTGACCGTGGCCAGGAATCTGGACCAGGGACGGCCGACCGGTTTCCTGGCGGCCGACTTCGACATGATCCGGCACTATCGGCCGCGAGTGAACGTGGTGGAGCGGCCGACCGCCCCGCACGGTACCGGCCTCTTGTTGACCGGCCATCATGAAATTCTGATCCCGCTCCTGGCCTGGGCGGTGGAGGACCTTTCGAGCTGAACTGCCTGGCTGCCCACAAGCACGACGAGGGGCGGCCCGTCAGGGGCCGCCCCTCGTGCATCCTGGCCGGGAAAGGCCTAGACCGTGGTGCCGGGCTTCCCCGAGATCATCTCCTTCACCCGATCGGCGGTTGCCGGCGCGAACACCCGCAGCACCAGATACACCAGGAAGCCGATGAAGGCGAACCACAGTACCGTGCCCAGCAGGCTGAGGATGATGCCGAACAGGCCGGCAAAGAGTCGCAAGGCGATGATGGCGACGACCGCCAGGATGGCGAAACCGAACAGGTTCCGGAACATGCTATTTTCCTCCAGGGAAAGGCTGTCTCGCCCGCCTGTACGGGCTACGTTTCAGAAAGTTTCGCTCCCGGATCCCTCGTGACGCAAGCCTCCGATGTCATTGTAGTGGGCGGCGGCCCGGTCGGCTTGGCCTGCGCCCGGGACCTCGCCGACTCGGGCCGCAAAGTCCTGGTCCTCGAGCGGGGCACTCCGACGGGCGAGGGGTGGCGGGCCGCCGCGGGGATGCTGGCCGCCCAGGCCAGTACCGGCGGCGAGGACCCGCTGTTCGAGCTGGGAATCGCCAGCCGGGAGCGTTACGCCGAACTGGCACCTGCCTTGAAGGAGGCGACCGGGGTGGACATCGGCTTCTGGCAGGAAGGGATCGCGCGGCTGGCGGCGGACGAGGCGGACGCGGGCGAGCTCCGGTCCTCGGTGGCCTGGCAGCGACAGCAGGGGCACCTGTGCGACTGGTTCGATGCCAGCGAGGTCCGGGCCCGGTGGCCCTGGGTCGGCAGCGGACCCGGTGCGCTCTGGGCTCCCCGGGATGCGGGCCTCGACCCGGTGGCGCTGGTGGACGCGCTGACCCGGGATGCGCTTCGGCTCGGCGCGACGATCGTGCAGGACACTGTCACCGGCATCTCCAGGGTTGGCAACCGGGTCACGGGGGCCCGGGGCAGGGAGCACTACCACGGGGGCGAAGTGGTGATCGCGGCCGGGGCCTGGTCGAGACTGCTGAGCGGAGTGCCGCGTCCGATCTCGGTGGAGCCAATCCGCGGGCAGATGGCGGCCCTGCGCTGGCCCGAGGGCATCCCCCCGGCGATCGTGCTGGGGCGCGACTCCTATGTCTGCGCCCGGGGCGCCGAGGCGGTAGTCGGCTCGACCATGGAGCATGCCGGCTTTCAGCCCGTCGTTACTGATGCGGCGCCCGCCGAGATCTTCACCCGGGTCAGTGCCCTGTGCCCGGTCCTGGCGCGCGGAGAGGTGCTTCGCACCTGGGCCGGACTGCGTCCGGTCACGCCCGATGGACTTCCGATCATCGGCCGGGAACCCCGACTCGCCGGGCTGTGGTACGCCACCGGGCACGGTCGGAACGGGGTCCTCCTGGCCGCCGTCACCGGGGTCCTGTTGAGCCGGCTGCTCGCGGGTGAGAACGAGATCGGCGACCTCAGCCCGTTGCGCCCGGAGCGATTCTGGGAATGGGGCTAGCGCCAGCCTGCGGCTCCCGGAACCCAGTCTGCCTGACATCCGCCCTGACCTCCACCACTCCGTCGCCAATGACCATGGCTTGCAACATTCGGCCCTACCTCAGCCTGCTCCTGACCCTCCTCCCGGGTCGGGCCGCGGCCCAGATACCAGCCGACCTGGCCAGATGGCGCAGCGAATTCGCGACCTGGTTGGCCGTCGCGCCGACATCGCCCTACGCGGTGGTCGCCATCCGACCGCTGGGACCGGGCCTCACCATCGGGGGAGCGGACGCCGACCTGCCGCTTCCTGGCGTCAACCCCGGGAGGCTGCTGCGAACCCAAGCCGGTGTCGTGCTTCAGACCAGCGGCGGCAGCAAGGCCATCCCTCGGCGCCAACCCGCGGCCATCGACGGGTACGGCCTGCTGCAGGCGGGTCCCGATCGGCGGACGGTCATCGTGGCCTACGGCACGGTGACCGGGTACCACCCGCCGACCTATTTCCCCTACGACCCAACGCTGGTCATGCGGGTAACGCTGGAGCCCCCGGACCGGCACGGGGACTTGCTGGTCACCGGCGTCGATGGACTGGAGATCGAGGCCCGGGAAGCCGGCCTGGTATCGGTGACCGTGGCCGGAGTGCCAGCGCGACTCCGGGCCTACCGGCTGGGCTCGCCGGAAGACGAGGAAGCCGAACTGGCCATCTACTTCCGCGACGGGAACAGCGGCCATGGCAG
>CALMOP010000357.1 GCA_937871775.1 uncultured Gemmatimonadota bacterium
CCTCCGGTCCTACTACGCCGCCTCCGATGGGCGCAAGCGGATCGACCAGATGCTGCTCGCCTCGCCGGTACTCGGTGACATGCTGCGCAAGTCGGCCGTGTCACGGTTCACCCGGACCCTGGGCACCCTGATCTCCTCGGGTGTCTCGATCCTGGACGGGCTGGAGATCACCGCCAAGACCGCCGGCAACCGGGTCATTCACGATGCGGTGATGGAATCCCGGAACTCGATCGCGGGCGGCGAAACCATCGCCGGCCCGCTGGAGAAGTCGAAGGTCTTCCCGCCAATGGTCATCTCCATGATCGCCGTGGGCGAACAGACCGGCGGTCTGTACGAAATGCTCTCGAAGATCGCCGACTTCTACGACGAAGAGGTCGACGTGGCCGTCAGCGCCCTGCTGTCCCTGATGGAACCCATAATGATCGTGGTGCTGGGCGTCATCGTCGGCGGCATGGTCGTGGCCATGTACCTCCCGATCTTCGACATGATGAACGCCGTGCAGTAACCGCCGGGCGTCGGGGGCGAGCAGGCGAGGGCGGGTAGGGCGGGAGCTACAGCTCCCACCCGTAGCTCCCGCCCTGTCCGCCTTCTCGCCTCTAACCGTCGCACAATGAAACCGACCGCCGGGGTGAGCGTAGGGTAGCCGTTCCCGCTCCTGCAAGGTTCTCCCCGGAGGTCCCTGATGAACCCCCTTTGGCCGAAGATCGGGCTGGGCGCCCTCGCCGTGTTCGGCAGCGGAATGATCGCCATTGCCGCCGCCCATTCGACAACCAGCGCGGCCCGCTCCGCCTGGAGCGAAGTCATCCAGGGCGTGGCCACGCTCCCCCCTCAGCACGACCTGAGGTTCCGCCTGGATAGTCGCGCCATCGGAAAGATTCGTGACCTGCGGGTCGAGCGAGCCACCACCGGGGCCCTGGTGGATCTGGCTCTCAACGTCGACCTCGACCACGGCTTCGACGGGAGCCTGGAGCAGTGCGTCCTGATCGCGGGTGATGCAACGGACTTCGATTTCGAGGATGGCTTCCATTGTGGCCGCCCGGGCGCTCCCGGTTACCTCACCATCGGCGAGGCCCGCTTTTTCCCCGGGGGATTCACACTCCCGATCCGGGCGGATCAGCGCCTGGAGGCCGCATTGCGGCACGGGGACCCGTTCCGGGCCACCGCGGAGGACGGTGGAACTGTCCGGGTCTCCGCCCGGGGCAAGGACGGTGGCGTGGTCCAGGTCCGGGCCGATTCCAGCGGGGCCAGCATCCACGTGAGCGATGCCATGGGCCGTGCGCTGCTGCGGCTGCTGGCGGACTCGACCGGCGCGTCACTCCGGGTACGCGGCACGGACGGCCGCGAGATTGTCCATCTGGAAGCCGGCCGGGGCGGCCTCGTGCTGAATATCGACACTCTCTCCGACACCACCGGGCCGTGATGGTCCTCTGAGGTTGGGCTGGGCATCCGGCCCATCGCCTCCCGCCGCACCAGCGAGGTTGACAGGCAAGCCGACCTTTCGTTTGCCTGTGCGCTGGATCCGGCTCAGTATCATATCATCCCTGTCGTCCGTCGCCTGCCGCGCTCCCTCCCATTCCCCCGGAGGCCCTCGTGGTATTTCGCCGTCGGTTCCGCCGTCTGGCCACGTTCCTGATGCTCATGGCGTCCATCCCGGTTCCCGCCGCCGCCATCCCCGCGTTTGCTCGGCGCTACAAAGTGAGTTGTCAGGCGTGTCACAACCCCTTCCCGCAACTGACGCCGTTCGGATCCCAGTTTGCCGCCAATGGCTATCGCATGGCCACCGGGGAGGAGGTGCGTGACACGATTTCCACTGGGGACGAGCTGCTCTCCCTGATGGAGGAGATCCCGCTTGCGGTCCGGCTCGATCTGTACGCACAGCAGTACGCCAACGGCAACGCCGCCACCGATTTCCAAACCCCCTACGGGCTCAAGCTGATCTCCGGTGGCACCCTCTCGAAGAGCATCAGCTACTTCTTCTACGCCTACCTGGTGGAACGGGGCGACCCCGGCGGCGTGGAGGATGCCTTCCTTCACTTCAATGACCTGGGTGGTGCTTCGGTGGACCTGGTGGTCGGCCAGTTCCAGATTTCTGATCCGGTGTTCAAGCGGGAGCTACGGCTGGAGTTCGAGGACTACGCCATCTACCAGGCCCGACTGGGCGCCGTGCCGGCGGACCTGGCCTACGATCGTGGGCTGATGGTCAGCGCCGACCTGGGCGGCTTCGGCGTCACTGGGGAGATCCTGAATGGCAACGGGATCGGCAGTGCCCAGCCGAACGGCCGCTTCGACGTGGACGCCAGCAAGAACCTGTTCCTCCATGTGACCCGTGAGCTCGGCGGTCCGGCGCGTCTGGGGGCCTTCGGGTTTTATGGCCGCTCCCACGGCAACGGCGCCGCCAACCGCACCACCATGCTGGGTCTGGACGGGACCCTCTCCTCCGGGGCGGTGACCCTGAATGGCCAGTTCGTGCATCGGGAGGACGATGAGCCCACCTTTGCCGTCGGCGAGCCGGCCGTGAAGACCAATGGAGGCTTCGCGGAGCTGCTGCTCCGGCCTTCCGGGAGCCGGTTCTATGGCTACGGGCTCTACAATCTTGTTGACGCCGACCGCCCGCTGCTGGACGTGCAGCAAGGCGGTCCGGCGGGGCTGCAGCGCTACCAGAGTCTCAGCGGCGGGGTGGGGTACCTGGTGCGCCGGAACCTCCGGCTTTCGACCGAGGTCTCCCGTGACCTGGGGCAGGACCTGGTGCGGATCACTGCCGGACTCTCGACCGCATTCTGAATCGCGCTGCGGATCCGGCCGTGCTTGCCCCCCTGCATGGCGGTGCCATGCGACGGCTGGTGTAGCGTCGTGATACGGAGGATCCCCCCTCCCGAGGCACCTCTTGCGGTTCGCAATTGGCGGGCGCATGTTAGGCCACATGACCATGCGCTTCCCGGCCGGTGGACGGAGCCCGCTGCCAGCCCTGCTGGCAGCGATGGTACTGGTAGTTCCCCTCCGGGCCCAGGGCACCCTGGACCGCTCACCCAACCTCCCCGGCGGGTGGGTGGTGGGGCCGGGGACCATTCAGTTCAACTTCGTGCATCGATTCGTCCGCAGCCCAGGTCCGGTCCGCAAGGTCACCAACTACCCCAACTTCACGGCGGCGACGTCATTTCTCCGAGGCACCACGTTCGGGTTCAACTACGCCAGCAACTCCAATCTGGTCCAGGCCTACCCCAACGAGTGGGAGTTCCTGGCCCGGGTGGCTCCGCTCCGGCAACGGAGCGGCTTTCCAGTGGACCTGTCGGTGCAGGGGGCCTACAATCTCGCCGCCGACGGGGTCGATGCCGAGCTCAGCCTGGCGAGGTCGATCGGGCCGGTCCGGATCATCGGGGTGGGCCGGTTACTCACCGATCCCGGCGATGGCAAGGACCTGACCGATGCCGTGGTGGGGGGCGGTGGTGCCATCCGTCTGACCCGGAGTCTGAGCCTGCAGGGTGACTACGTCAGCCGCACCACGCTCGGGACCGGTGAGGAGGCCGCGTGGAGCGCCGGGCTGGCCGTCGCGATCCCGGGGACCCCGCACACCCTGTCCCTGCATGCGTCCAATGCCGGCAGCGGATCGCTCCAGGGGATGTCCCGGGGCGAAGACAAGACCCGGTACGGGTTCGAATTCACCATCCCCCTCACCCTGGCGCGGTTCCTCGGTGGCGCCCGCCGCGCCACCGTCCCGGCGGCTGCCGCCGCCGCGCCGGGGGCGGTGGTCGACGACGCTGCCTCGGTCCATACCGGCATGAGCAACATGCAATTCCTGGACGGGACCCTCGAGGTCCGGGCCGGCGCCGTGGTCGAATGGCGCAACGATGACCCGCTGGCCCATTCGGTGACCGCGGATGATCTGAGTTTCGATTCGGGCAATGTGGCGAGCGGCACGACCTGGCGCTATCGCTTCGATCGGCCCGGTCGCTACCCGTTCCACTGCACGCCCCACCCGTTCATGCGGGGCGTGATCGTGGTGCGGGAGTGAGAGGGCCTATGGTGAGTCCGCCCATGCAGGCTCGTGCCGCCGAGCTGGGCCGGTGGCCCTGGCTGGCGCTGCTCCCTATCGTGATTGGGCTGGCGGGCTGCTTCAGTGAGCGGGCCACGGCGGTAGCCGCCGGCCCCTGCGGCACCAGCCTCGATCCGGCGGACATTCCCTCCATCATTCTGGCGATCCAGAACTTCGCGTTCGATTCCAACAGCGTGCGTGTGCGGGTGGGTGGCAGGGTCACCTGGGTGAACTGCGAGCCGGCGGGCACGCCATCGCATACCACCACGGCTGACGGCGGTGCCTGGGGTTCCTCCCTGCTGGCGCCGGGGCAGACCTTCACCACGACCTTCCCCACCGCGGGGACCTTCACCTATCACTGCGAGCCGCACACGTTCATGACCGGCCAGGTGATCGTCGACCCGTAAGCCGGGCTCGTGCACGACGTCCACCGTCTCCCACAGCGTTGCGTCCGCGGTCCTCAGCACTCTCAATTACGCCACCAACTCTCGCTGGGCAATGAGCATGCTGGTCCATGGCTCCGGCCAGTCCAGCGTCTCGCCGTTGCCGGGCGGCAGCGGCTCTGCCGGGGTGTTCTCGGTGGGGTCGGACTCGCCGGGGAAGTCCACTAGGCCGGCGGCCGCGAAGGATTCCGCCCTAGCCCCAGCCAGTGCCCCGGCGGAACTGCTCCAGCCGGCGCCGGTCCCGCTTGGTTGGCCGCTGTTTGCTGTCGGCGACGAACGTCTGGTGGCCGGTCTTGAGCTGGAACGCGACCCGCTCCCGTTCCTTCACGCTCTCCGCGGTTTCTTCATAGAGGGCCTGGGCGATGGCGGGCGGCCCGCGGCGCTCGCTCAGCCCCACCACCCGCACGATGTGGAGGTACGGACCCAGCCGGATCTCCAGCTGATCGCCCTGCTGCACCAGCTTGGCTCGCTTCACCCGATCCTGATTCAGCCGGACCTTCCCTCCATCGATGGCCGCGACCGCGAGCGCCCGGGTCTTGAAGAACCGGGCGGCCCAGAGCCACTTGTCCAGCCGGACCCGCCCGGGAGCGACGGTCATTGCCGTTCCGTCTCCGCCGTGGGGTGGCACCGGAGGTCGAACGCCAGAAACAGGGTCTTGGAGAATGGGTAGCAGAGCAACCGCAGGACCAGCATCAGCACCCCGCCCCCGATCAACAGTACGCGCCACGGGGGCTCGGGCCAGGTCCACGCCAGCCGCGTCAGCAACCCCGTAACCCACACCAGCTCCGCAGCCATGATGATGAACGCTCCGCGGCCCCGCCTCAGACCCGCCGGGTCAGGGTCCGGAGGCCCAGGGCCCGATTGAGCCAGCGGACCAATGGCGTGAGGGCGGCGAAGTCCCGCGCCAGCATCGCCGGAAGCCGCCGCGACCGCGCCTCTCGGTCGCTCAGCATGCGCCCCACGGTGAACGACTGGTAGCGGAGCCACCGCCGAGCGGGGTGGTCCTCGGCAAAGCCGCGGGGGAGCCGGGTGAGCATCGCCTCGCTGTCCAGCCCGCCGTAACGGCGGCGGAAGACGGGGGCCAGCACGATCCGCTCGAAGCCCGCCAGGTCATCGGTGAGCGCTTCCCGGATCCGGGTGACTGTGGGACGCGGCGGCATCCAGATGCCGGCGCCCAGCTGGGAAGCTCCCGGCTCCAGGTGGAAATAGAACCCGGCGCCTCCCTCGGCCTCCCCGCCGACGCCACGGCCGGCGTCGCGATGATAGAACCAGGCCGCGGCGTGAGTCTTGTAAGGCGACTTGTCCTTCGAGAAGCGCACGTCGCGGTGGATCCGGAAGACCGAGCGCCGCGGGTCACCCACCACCTCGGGACAGCTGCGCGCCAGCGCGACGTCCACCTCCTCCACCAGGGCCTGCAACGGACCCTTCACCTCGAGCTCGTAGCTCGCCCGGTGGGCTTCGAACCAGGGCCTGGTGTTGTGGCGCCGGAGTTGCCGGAAGAAGCCCAGCGCCGCGGGTCGGAACCCGGAGAACGCGGGAGTGGAAGTCCGGCTCGGGCCTTGGGCCCGATCGCTTCGCTTCGCCACCAACGCCTCCTTTTCGCTCCGGGTGAACTGCTTGATGGCCCACTCCCGCCGGAGCGCCGCGGTGCGATCGGAGGCGGGCTCCTGGTAGGCCAACTGGACCGGGCGCCGCGCCCGGGTGTACGCGGCCCCAGTGCCGGCGTTGTGGGCACCCACCCGGCGCTCCGGGTCCCGGGTGATCCCGGTATACAGCGACCCGTCGGAGCAGCGGAGCAGGTACACGATCCAAGCCATGCGCCAAGGTAGCCCGCTCGGGGCGCTGTCGCCTCCCCCCGGTCGGGGAGCCCCTGCTACCTTTCGAGTTGTCCCATGACCACGCCAGAGTCCCCCCCCCCCGGTCGCACGCTGCCCGACGCCAAGATCCTGCTCGGCTGGGTCTTCGGGTTCCGATTGCTGTTCGTGGTGGTGGTCGCGGCCATCACGCTGACCCGGATCGGCCATGCCCCATCGCTGATGGTGGCCGGGCTCGCCGTCGCGCTGGCGTTGCTGCTGACCGGGTACGGTGGCTGGGCCCTGTGGCGCCGTGGCCTGGTGCCCGGAGACCGGTTCTGCTTCGGGCAGGCCGGAGCCGACATCGCGCTGATCACCCTGCTGGTACACGCCGCCGGCGGCGAAGACAGCGCCTATCCCTCCCTGTATATCCTGGTCATCGCGGCCTATGCCCTGCTGATGACCTTCAGCGGCGGGCTGCTGGTGGCGCTGCTGGTGGTGCTGGCCTACCTCACCGACAGTTTCTGGCTGCACCCGCCGGGACCGGGATTCGCGTTCTGGGGCCAGGTGGGCGTCTTCCTGGTGGCCTACCTGCTGGTGGGTGCCCTGGCCCACCGGCTGCGAGCCGCGAGCGCGGAGAAGGCCTCGCTGGAGAGCGAACTCCGCCGGGTCCGGCTCCGCGCCGACGAGATCCTCAAGTACATCCGTTCCGGCGTCATGACCGTGGACGACGCGGGCCGGCTGGCATTCATCAACCCCATGGCGGAAGGGCTGCTGGCCATCGACGGTGAGGCCAACACCGGGCTGCCGGTGCTCGACACCCTGAAGCTCCGCTCCCCCGAGCTCTGGGCCGCGATGGTCAGCGCGATCCGGCACGGCCGGAAGGTCAGCCGGGGGGAGGGCATGGTGCGGCATACCAGTGGGCGCATGTTTCCGATCGGGCTCTCGACCACGACCTTCGAGCGGGATTCGGACGGACGGCCATCGGTGACCGCGATCTTCACCGACATCTCGGACCTCAAGCGGCTCAACGAACTCAACCTCCGGGCGGAGCGGCTGGAGGCGGTGGCGGCGCTGTCGGCCTCGCTGGCCCACGAGATCCGCAATCCGCTGGCCTCGATTCGCAGCTCGGTGGAGCAGCTGGCCCGCTCGGCGCACGGCGACGAGGACGACCGCTACCTGGCACAGCTCATCATCCGGGAGAGTGACCGGCTGTCCCGGCTGCTGTCGGAGTTTCTCGATTTCGCGCGGGTTCGGGCCACCGAGTTCGTGCCGGTGGATCTGCAGGCGGTGGTGACCGCGGCGGCGAGGCTGGTGCGCGAACACCCCGATTGCCAGCCCGATATCGAGATCCGGGTGCAGGGCAGCCGGATTGTCCTGGACGGCGATGAGGATCTGCTGCACCGGGTCGTGGCCAACCTGGTGCTGAATGCGGTCCAGGCCTCGCGCGGTCCCGCCGTGGTGATCGTCACCACCCGCGCCGCCCGCCCGGCCGAACTTCCGGTCGGATGCGCCATTGAGCAACCGGTCTGCCTCGAGGTGCGGGACAGCGGCCCCGGGATCCCCGAGGACCTGCGGGAGCGCCTGTTCCAGCCGTTTGTCACCGGACGGGTCGGCGGGACCGGTCTGGGCCTCGCCATCGTCCAGCGGGCGGTGGAGGCACATCGCGGGGTGGTGCTGCTGGACTCCTCCCCCGACCGGGGGACCACCTTCACCATCTTTTTTCCTGCCCGGCGCGCGGCAGAGGAAGCAGCATGAGCCAGAAGCCAACAGTCCTGGTCATCGACGACGAATCCGGCATTCTCGATACCCTGCGAATCCTGCTCAAGAAGGAGGGGTTCGAGGTCACCGCGGCCCAGGGGGGCAAGGCCGGACTGGAGGCCATCAAGACCGGCACCCACGACATTGTGCTGACCGATGTGCGGATGCCCCAGGTGAGCGGGCTGGACATCCTGACGGCCGCCCGGGACCAGGACCCCATGACGCCGGTGATCCTGATGACGGCCCAGGCGTCACTGCAGACGGCGATTGGCGCCGTGAATGCCGGCGCCTACTACTACATCCAGAAGCCGTTCGCGAACGACGAGCTGATCGCCATTCTCCGACGCGCCTCCGAATTCCGCGCCGTCCGGGTCGAGAACAAGAACCTCAAGCAGGAGATCAAACGGCGGGACCGGGTCCAGGTGAGCCGCCCCTTCGGGAAGTCGCGCCGCTTCGTCGACGTCCTCAAGCTGGCCGAACAGGTTGCCCCGACCGACTCCACCGTCCTGATCCAGGGCGAGAGCGGGACCGGCAAGGAGGTCGTCGCCCGGTACATCCACAATCTGTCGACCAGAAGCGAAGGCCCGATCCTGTCCATCAACTGCGGCGCCCTGCCGGAGAACCTGCTGGAGAGTGAGCTGTTCGGACACGTGAAGGGCTCGTTCACCGGCGCGGTGCGGGACAAGCAGGGGCTGTTCGCGGCGGCCCGTGGCGGCAGTTTTTTCCTGGACGAAGTGGGAGAGATGCCGCCCTCCCTGCAGGTGAAGCTGCTGCGGGTGTTGCAGGAACGGGAGGCGATCCCGGTGGGCGCGACCGAGGCGATTGCGGTCGACGTCCGTATCATCGCCGCGACCAATCGGGACCTCGAGGAAGAAGCCCGCCGGGGCCGCTTCCGCTCCGACCTGTTCTACCGCCTGAACGTCATCACCCTGTATCTGCCGCCGCTGCGCGACCGCCGGGAAGACGTGCTGCTCCTGGTGGAGTCGTTCCTGCAGCAACTCGCTGCCGATCACTCCGCCGGCCCCAAGGCTCTCTCCTCCGAGGCGCTGGATGCGGTGATGGTGTACGATTGGCCCGGCAACGTGCGGGAACTCGAAAACGCCCTGGAACACGCCTGGGTGCTGTCGCGGGGCGACATCATCGACCCCACGGCCCTGCCGGAGCGGATCACCAAGCGGCGCAAGGACCCACTGGTCGCCGAACGGTCCTATGCCAACCCCACGCTCGAGGTGATCGAGCGGGCCTACATCATGTATGTGCTCCAGACCGAAGGGGGAAACAAGACCCGGGCCGCGGAAGTGCTTGGCATCGACCCCTCCACGCTGTACCGCAAGCTCTCCCGCTATGAGGGCCAGGGAGGCCCCGTCGAGTGACCCGGAGCCGGGGCCTCCCGGCTGATTGTCGTCCTGGTCCGCCGCCCCCTCCGCCTTGCCCCAGCCCGCGTCGGGAGGCACCGCTGCGCGGGTTTCCGGACCGGTCGCCGGACCTCGACGGCTCCATACTGGCGGACCCCGTCAGTGGAGCCAACCGATGTTCACTCGCCGCGGCGCCGGAACCGTCGAATGCCTGCTGAGCCTCACGCTGTTCGCGATTGTGGCCCTCGGCCTGACCACAACCATGGCCGGATGCCTGCGCCTCCAGCGACGCAGTGATCGGACCTGGTCCACCCTGCGGCTGGCCCTGGAAGCGGTTGACTCGCTCCGCCGGGTTCGGTCCTCGCAGGGTTGTGGCGCACTGGTCCCGGGAGGAAGCCCCGGGCCCCTTGGGGTGAGCTGGCAGTTCCAGCCGGAGCCGGGTGGTGTCTCGACCACCCTGGTCATGCGGCCATCCGGGCCGGTGGGGACCACCGACACGATCACGGCGTTCTTCCCATGCTGAAGCGGATTGGGTTCTCTCTCCCCGACCTGCTCGTGGGCCTGGTGCTGTTCAGTCTGATCGGCACCATGGCGGTGCGCTATCTCGTGCACACCACGCTGCTGGCGCGGCACGCCCGGGAGCGGGCCCTGTTCCGTACCGCCGCCGAAACAACCATAAGCTTCCTGCGAGCGGAACTCACCGGGATCGGGGGCCGGCCCGACGATCCCGATATCCTGGTGGTGTCCCCTGAATCGCTGAGTTACCGGGCGACGCGTGGCCTGGGGCTGGCCTGTGCGATAGTCCCGGGTGCGGTGGTCATGCAGCCAGTCCATCCGGCCCTGCCTCGCGCGCTCGAGCCGGGCCGAGATCAGTTCCAGCTGCTGGTCCCCGATGCCGGTGGCTACCACTGGCGTACGCTGCCCATCGAGGCGGTGGGCGCCTCCAGCTGCGGTGGGACAGCCGCACTGCGGCTGTCCGCACCCGCCGATTCCTTCCTTCCCGGTCCCGGCGCCGGCGATCGCTGGCCGGTCCGCCTGCATGAGGCCATGCAGGCCCGATGGTACCGGTCCCTGGGGCACCTCTGGTTCGGAGTCCGCTCGCTCGGCACCGGTGAGCCGATCCAGCCGCTGGCTGGTCCCTTTCAGCGCGGCGCCTTCCGGTATCTGGATCGCAATGGTCGGCCGACCGCGGACCCCACCCAGGTCCGGGTCATCGAGGTCCAGCTGCAGGGCGAAGCCGACTCGCGGTTCCCCGCCGGCGACAGCCTGACACTTCGGATCACGCCGTGGAATCTCCCCTCCTGAACCGCCGCGGCTCGGCGCTGCTGGTTGTGGTCGGAGTCCTGCTGCTGGCGGCCGGAGTCACCGCCGCGCTGCTGTCGGTAACCCGCTGGAGGACCGAGAGCGGGCGGGTGCTGCGCGCTTCCGCTCGGGCCGAGGCCCAGGCCAGAGAAGCCGTGGAACGGGCCCTGGCGGGCTGGGATGGGGCGAGTGCCACCGCGCTGCCGATCGGTGCGGCCGCGCTGCTGGAGGACCGGCGTGCGCCCGCCGGTATGGGCTGGCTCGATTCCCTGCAGCGGCTGGATCGGGTCACCTGGCTGGTGAGCTCAACGGCCGAGCTGCGGCGTCCCGACGGTTCCCTGACGGCCCGGGCTGGAGTCGCCGCAGTGGTCGGGCCGGAACCACTCCCGCTGCGCCACGATGCCGCGGTGCTGAGCGACGGGCCGGTAGGCCTGGATGGTCCCGGCGGCATCGATGGCGCAGACACCGTCCCGGACCGATGGGTGTGTCCACCCGCGATTCGGGACGGGGCGGGGCTCCGGCTCGGCCCCGGGGCGGCCTGGTCCGGGAGCTGTCCGGGCGGCTCCTGCCTGCTGGGCTCACCCGCCCTGGCCCAGGAAACCGTCGCGGTCGCGGTGCCCGAAAGCCTGCTGGCCGCCCTGGGTCGCCGGCCCGCGCTCAGGATCGGGGGTATCGTGACTGGCGTCGGTCCAGCTGCGGCGGCGGGTGGCGGTTGTGGCGCCCTGCTCAACTGGGGCGATCCCGGTCACCCGGACGGGATCTGCGGCGAGCGTTTCGGTCTGGTCTGGGCGGCGCCGGATACCCGAATTGAGGGCGGCGTCGGGCAGGGGGTGATCCTCGGCGCCGGCCGCCTGGAGCTGGGCGGAGGACTGTGGTTCGTCGGCGTGGTGGCGGCCGTGGGTCCGGTGCTGGTCCGGGACGGGGCGATCGTCTGGGGGGCGGTTCTGAGCCGCGCAGGGGTTTTGGTCGAGAGCGGCGGGTCGATCCGGCGATCGGAGTGCGGCGCCGCGCGGGCGCTGCTACGGACCGGCCAGGTGGCTCCCCTCTCGGGCCATGGCTGGTTCCGACGGTTCTGAGGGCCATGGCTTGGCGTGAGAGCGGAAAACTCCCGCAAAATCCAGCAAAGCCGATCCGGCCGAGGATCTGATTCAGGCCGCTTCAGTGCACTCTAAACCATTGCTGGGTAATGAGTTGATGTTGCTCACCGAGACCCTTGGCATGTGGGTTGCATAACCCTACGCGTGTAACATCGCGCTGGGGCAATCGGCACGGGCAATCCATAGTCACCTTTTGGGAGGCAGCATGAACCGCAAGGGCTTCACCCTGATCGAGCTTCTGATCGTGGTCGTGATCATCGGCATTCTGGCCGCGATCGCGATTCCGAAGTTCGCCAACACCAAGCAGAAGGCCGTGATCGCATCGATGAAGTCGGACCTCCGGAACCTGGTCACCGCCCAGGAGGCCTTCTTCTCCGATCAGAACGTCTATGCGACCGGCATCGCCGCCGCCCAGACTGTGGCCCTTGCCGCCTTCGTGGCGTCGACCGGGAACACCATCGCGGGTTTGGGGGCCTCGACCGGCACCGGCTGGGCGGCCACGGTTACCAACCCGGCCGTCGCGGGCGCGACCCCGGCTAACTGCGGTATCTTCGTGGGCACCGGAGCAGCTCCGAACGCTGCCGTGACCAACGAGGGCGCACCGGGCTGCTGGTAAGGCCACGGGTCAACCCACCGGCGGGTGACTTCGGTTATCCGCCGCGTGGGTTCCGGCGCATCTGAAGTGGCAATCGGGATTGTCCGGAGACCGGGTCAGGCGTTATGATGGGCCGATCGCACAGCACTGTACCCCTGGAGAGCGCAGTTCATTTTTCCTTTGATGGCGGAGGCAGTATGAACCGGAAGGGCTTCACCCTGATCGAGCTTCTGATCGTGGTCGTGATCATCGGCATTCTGG
>CALMOP010000358.1 GCA_937871775.1 uncultured Gemmatimonadota bacterium
CAGCTGTCCGGCAGCGCTGCGGAGCTTGGTCTCCTCCCGCCCGTTCAGCGCAATCCGCACTCCCTCCCGCCACAGAGCCTCGGCGACCGCATAACCCAACCCGGAGGATCCCCCGCACACCAGGGCGATCCGGCCCGCGATACCCAGATCCATGTCTCGACTCCTCGGCTCCCGGCGGGAAGTGTGGAGTCGGAAAGGTTCAAACGGAAGGGCCGGAGAGCATTGGTCTCCGGCCCGGTCGCCCGACAGATGGACTGAGGTTCAGGAACGGGTCGCGGGGGTCCGCGGCGTGAGGTCGGTCCGCTTGAGCCGTATGGCCTCGAGGATGAAGGGTTCCAGGCCGGCCGCGCCAAGATCGACGTGTTCCAGCAGTTGGCGCCGCATCCGCGGGTCCCAGAACCTCCGGATGTGGCCGGCCGCGTCACCCAGGGCCTCATTCCGATCCGGAAAGGCCTCGTGGAACTTGCCGATCTGGTTGGCCATTTCGACCAGGTGCTGGATATCCACGGGATCCTCAGGTGCCAGGCTGGGCCCGGCCCAGGAGAGCCAGCTGCTGCTGGTTGAACTGGCGGTGCCGTTCCTGCCACTCCGACGAGTTGAAGACCGGCATCACCTGCACCGCGGTGACCTTGTACTCGGGGCAGTTGGTGGCCCAGTCCGAATTCTCGGTGGTGATCACGTTGGCGCCCGACTCGGGATGATGGAACGTGGTGTACACCACGCCGGGCTGCATCCGTTCGGAGATCACGGCGCGCAGCGTGGTTTCCCCGGCGCGACTCACGATCCCGACCCAGTCGCCTTCCTTGATGCCCCGCTCCTCGGCGTCGTGGGGGTGAATCTCCAGCCGGTCCTCTTCGTGCCAGGCGACGTTCTCGGTTCGTCGGGTCTGGGCGCCAACGTTGTACTGGCTGAGAATCCGCCCGGTGGTCAGAATCAGCGGATAGCGCCCGTTGACCCGCTCGTGGGTGGCCACGTACTCGGTCATGATGAAGCGGCCCTTGCCGCGGACGAACTCCTGCTCATGCATGACCGGCGTTCCGGCGGGATGGCTGGCATTGCAGGGCCACTGAATACTCCCCAGTTCGTCGATCCGGGCGTAGCTCACCCCGGTGAAGGTCGGGGTCAGCCGCGCGATCTCGTCCATGATCTCGGAGGGGTGGTGATAGGTCATCGGAAAGCCGAGGGCGGTCGACAGCAGGGCGGTGATCTCCCAGTCCTCCTTGCCGGCGAGAGGCGGCATCACCTTCCGCACCCGGGAGATGCGCCGCTCGGCGTTGGTGAAGGTCCCGTCCTTTTCCAGGAATGAGGAGCCGGGCAGGAACACGTGGGCGAACTTGGCGGTCTCGACGAGGAACAGGTCCTGCACCACGATGCACTCCATCGCCTCGAGGGCGGCGGTGACGTGCTGGGTGTTGGGATCCGACTGGGCGATGTCCTCGCCCTCCAGGTACAGCCCCTTGAAGCTCCCTTCGAGCGCGGCGTCGAACATGTTGGGGATCCGGAGACCCGGTTCGGACTCCAGGGTGACACCCCAGGTGTCCTGGAAGAGGTTGCGGACGCTGTCGTCGAGGACGTGGCGATAGCCCGGGAACTCGTGCGGGAACGAGCCCATGTCGCAGGAGCCCTGCACGTTGTTCTGGCCGCGGAGCGGGTTCACGCCCACGCCCTCGCGTCCGATGTTGCCGGTCGCCATGGCCAGGTTGGCGATCGCCATGACCGCGGTGGAGCCCTGGCTGTGTTCCGTGACGCCGAGCCCGTAGTAGATCGCGCCGTTGCCTCCGGTGGCGTAGAGGCGGGCAGCGCCGCGCAGGGTATCGGCGGCCACGCCGGTGACCGCGGCGGTGGCTTCGGGCGATTGCTCGGGCCGGGCCACGAACTCGCGCCACTGGGCCAGGCTGGGGCCCTCGCAGCGGGCCGTCACGAAGGCTTCGTCGACCAGTCCCTCGGTCACGATGACGTGGGCCATGGCATTGAGCAGCGCCACGTTGGTCCCGGGGCGGAGCTTCAGGTGATAGCTGGCTTCCACGTGGGGCGAGCGCACCAGGTCGATGCGCCGGGGATCGGCCACGATCAGCTTGGCGCCCTCTCGCAGGCGGCGCTTCATGGCGCTGGCGAAGACCGGGTGGCCGTCGGTGGGATTGGCTCCGATGACGAACATCACGTCGGTTTCGCGGACCGAGTCGAAGTCCTGGGTGCCGGCCGACTCGCCCATCGTGGTCTTGAGGCCGTAGCCGGTGGGCGAATGGCAGACCCGAGCGCAGGTGTCGATGTTGTTGTTGCCGAAGGCGGCCCGTACCAGCTTCTGCATGAGGTAGGTCTCCTCGTTGGTACAGCGCGAGGAGGAGATGGCGCCCACCGAGCCGACCCCGTGGGTCTGCTGAATGCGCTTGAACTCGGAGGCGGCGTAGCGAATCGCCTCGTCCCACGACACCACCTGCCAGGGGTCGCTGATCTTCTTCCGGATCATGGGGCTGGTGATCCGGTCCGGATGACTGGCATAGCCCCAGGCAAAGCGTCCCTTCACGCAGGAATGGCCGTGGTTGGCGTGGCCGTCCTTGTTGGGAGTCATCCGTACCACCTGGCTGCCCTTCATCTCGGCCTTGAAGGAACAGCCGACGCCGCAGTAGGCGCAGGTGGTGACCACCGCGTAATCGGGCGTGCCGGCTTCGATGACGCTCTTCTCCATCAGGGTCGCGGTAGGGCAGGCCTGGATGCAGGCGCCGCAGGAGACACACTCCGAACTGAGGAAATCTTCCATCTGGCCGGGGGAGACCTTGGAGTCGAAGCCGCGGCCGTCGATGGTCAGGGCGTAGGTACCCTGTACTTCCTCACAGGCCCGCACACAGCGGGAGCACACGATGCACTTGCTGGGCTCGAAGGTGAAGTAGGGATTGGAGGTGTCCTTGGCGATGCCCAGGTGGTTCTCGCCCTCGTAGCCGTAGCGCACGTCCCGGAGCCCCACGGCCCCGGCCATGTCCTGGAGTTCGCAGTCCCCGTTGGCGGAGCAGGTGAGGCAATCGAGCGGATGGTCGGAGATGTACAGCTCCATCACGCCCCGTCGCAGGTCGGCCAGCCGGGAGTTCTGGGTGATCACCCGCATCCCCGCTTCCGAGGGCGTGGTGCAGGAGGCTGGGAAGCCCTTGCGGCCCTCGATCTCGACCAGGCAGAGCCGGCAGGACCCGAACGCGTCCAGGCTGTCGGTGGCGCACAGCTTGGGGATGCCGATCCCGGCGGTGATCGCCGCCCGCATGATCGAGGTACCCTCCGGCACCGCGACGGGCACCCCGTCAATGGTCAGGGAGACGGTCTTCGGCGCTGCCGAGGGCGGCGTGCCGTAGTCGAGGTCGGCGATGGCAGTCATGGGGCGACTCCAGTCGGGGCGATCAGCGGCCGGCCGCGGCGAGGGCGCCGGCGGGCAGGCCAAAGTCTTCGGGAAAGTGATTCAGGGCGCTGAGCACGGGGTAGGGGGTCAAGCCCCCCAGGGCGCACAGGGAGCCGTTGAGCATCGTGTCACAGAGGTCCCGCACCAGCTGCACGTTGCCGTTCCGGTCCCGGCCGGCCACGATCCGGTCGATGACCTCCACTCCCCGGGTCGAGCCGAGCCGGCAGGGGGTGCACTTGCCGCAGGACTCGATGGCGCAGAACTCCATGGCGAAGCGGGCCTGGCGGGCCATGTCGACGGTGTCGTCGAAGGCCACGATCCCCCCATGGCCCAGCATGGCGAACAGCCCCGCGAACGCCTCGTAATCGATGGGCGTGTCGAACTGGGATTCGGGCAGGTAGGCGCCCAGCGGCCCTCCGACCTGCACTGCCCGCAGGGGGCGCCCGCTGCGGGACCCGCCGCCGTAGTCGTACAACAGCTCCCGCAGGGTGACTCCAAAGGCGCGCTCCACCAGCCCGCCGCGCTTCAGGTTGCCGGCGAGCTGGATCGGCAGGGTTCCCCGGGAGCGGCCCATGCCGTAGTCGCGGTAGAACTCGCCGCCCCGGTCCAGGATGATCGGGACCGACGCCAGGGAGATGACGTTGTTGATGATGGTCGGCTTGCCGAACAGCCCGGCGATGGCCGGCAGCGGCGGCTTGAAGCGCACCATGCCGCGCTTCCCTTCCAGGCTCTCCAGCATCGCGGTTTCCTCGCCGCAGATGTAGGCGCCCGCCCCCACCCGCACCTCGAGATCAAACCGCTTGCCGCTGCCCAGCACGCTGCCGCCCAGGTAGCCGCCCCGGTAAGCGGCCGCCAGCGCTTCCTCGAGCACCTGGCGGGCGTGGGGGTATTCCGACCGCAGGTAGATGTAGCCCTGGGTCGCCCCGACGGCGATGCCGGCGATGGTCATCCCCTCGATCAGCACGAAGGGATCTCCCTCCATGATCATCCGGTCCGAAAAGGTCCCCGAGTCGCCCTCGTCGGCGTTGCACACCACGTATCGCTGCTGTTCCGTGGTGCCCAGGACCGTCTTCCATTTGATCCCGGTGGGGAAGGCGGCGCCGCCCCGGCCGCGGAGACCGGAGGTGATCACGGTGTCGATGATGGCGGCCCCGGGCATGGTCAGAGCCTGGCGCAGCCCGCGGTATCCGGCGTGGGCCTCGTAGTCGGCCACCGAGACGGGATCGGTAATGCCGACCCGAGCGAAGGTGAGCCGCTCCTGTTTCTTGAGGTAGGGGATTTCTTCCGTGGGGCCCAGCCCGAGCGCATGTTTGTTGCCCGTCAGGAATCCGGCTTCGAACAGGGCGGGGACCGCGTCGACCGTGAGCGGGCCGTAAGCCACCCGCCCGGCCGGGGTCTCCACTTCCACCAGCGGCTCCAGCCAGTACAGGCCGCGGGAGCCGTTCCGCACCATGGTTATGGCCTGGTTCCGGACCGCGGCCTCCGCCGCGATGGCACGGGCCACGGTCTCCGCGCCCACCGAGAGCGCTCCCGAATCACGGGGAACGAATACCCGGATCATCGACCCTTCCTCAGGTCGGCCGCCAGCCGATCGAAGCCCTTCGGGGTCATCCGCCCGTAGACCGCGTCCCCCACCTGCAGGGCCGGCGACAGGGCGCAGTTGCCGAGGCAGTACACCGGCTCCAGGGTGATGGCGCCATCGACCGTGGTGCCGTGAAACTCCACGCCCAGGGTCCGGCAGGCGTGCTCGACCAGCTGCTCGGCGCCCACCGCCTGGCAGGACTCGGCACGGCAGATCTTCACCACATGGCGACCGGCGGGCGTCTCCCGGAAGTCGTGATAGAAGCTGATGACCCCGTGCACTTCGGCCCGGCTGAGGTTGAGTGCCTCGGCGATGCCAGGGACGCTGCTCGGGGGTACATAGCCCAGGCTGTCCTGAATCTGGTGCAGGATCGGCAACAGGGCCCCGGGCCGCTCCCGATGAGCTTCAATGGCCCGGGCGACGGCGTCACTGATGACTGGAGGGGAGTCAGTCGGCATCGGCGGAGGCGTGGGCAAACCCAGCAGCCGGAATGGGATACGGTGCTTTGGATGGCTGGTGACTTGGCGCTATTGGGGCACGGCCCACGACGTCAACTCCTTGGGTGTACCAGGGCTTGGAGCGTGCTGCCACTCTTGCTCCAGCGGCCCAGTGTCCCAAAGCTGTGAGGCTGGGGCCCGCCTCGCAAATCGAGATCTCCTATTGCCCCATCGGGCCCTCCAATCATGGCAGTCCGGGGCCGAGTAAGGCGCCGTTCCTATATTCAAGAGGCGGAGTGACGGGCACCGCGGACAGGAGTCTCGATGGGCGCCGATCTGGATGACCTGCAGGACCCCCTCGGGTTGCATCGGGTAGGGTACGCCGAGCCGCTCCTGGCGCATCGCGCGCTGCGGGTGCGCGATGGGACGGCGGCGGAAGGCACTGAGCAGGTCGCGGAAGAGGTGCCGGTGGCACTGGTCTACAACGGCGCTCCCCACGTCGTGATGATGGCGACCCCGGCCGATCTCGAGGATTTCGTGCTGGGATTCAGTCTTACCGAGGGGCTGATCGGCGGGCCCGCCGATCTGTGGGGGATCGAGGTGGTTCGCTACGGCCAGGGCATCGAAGTCCAGGTCAGCGTGACCGAGGCCTGCATGGCAGGGATCACCCAGCGACAGCGCCGGTTGACCGGACGGACCGGCTGCGGGATCTGCGGTTCCGACAGCGTGGCGGCGGTACTGGGCACGGTCCACCAGGTCTCCCCGGGCCCCCAGGTCACGCCGGCGGCGCTGCTCGGCGCGATCGAGGGGCTGGCGGGACGGCAGCAGCTCAATGCGGCTGCCGGTGCGGTTCACGCCGCGGGCTTCGCGACGGCGGCGGGCAGCATCATGCGGATTCGCGAGGACGTGGGCCGCCATAATGCGCTGGACAAGCTCATCGGGGCCCTCTCCCGGGAGGGGATCGATCCGGGATCAGGCTTCATCGTGGTCACCAGCCGGGCCAGCTTCGAGATGGTGCAGAAGTCCACCGTGTTCGGGACTGGTTTGCTGGCGGCAATCTCGGGTCCCACCGGTCTGGCGATCCGGGTGGCGGAACAGGCCGGGCTCACGCTGGTGGGGTTCGTGCGCGGGTCCCGATACACGATCTACACCCACCCGGAGCGAGTGGAGTTGGGGGAATGAGGGATGGGGATTGAGGGATTAGGCGCTGAATTCCCTCCGGGGGCCGGCGACTCCTCATCCCTCACCGCCGGCCGCCCCACCGCCAGACCGCGACCACTCGGAGGTCCATGCCCTTCACCCGCGAAGCGATCCGCGCCGCCATCGAGCGCGCTGGGGAGGACCACTGGCGGGCGCTCATCGCGCACCACGAGGAACCCTACCCGCGGCCGACCCCGACCCCGGGGGATATCGCCCGGGCAGAGGCAACCCGATTGAACGCCTTGGGGTTGGCGGATCGAACCGATCTTCGTTTGCTGGAGACCCGAGTACGGCGGGTGGGCGAGGAGGTGGAGCTGGTCCACCTGTTTCAACGTTCCGACGGAAGCGAGTTGGTCCTCGAGCCGTTCCGCAACTACGCGCCGGACTCGGATACCTGACCAGGGCTGGGGGACCGGTCAGCGCCGGCGGCTGCTCCCGGTCCGGGGGCGTCCGGAATCCAGCGCCGTCTTGAGATTGACCTCACTGGCCAAAGTGAAGAGCTCTCGGGCCGAGGGGGTGAGCGGTTCCCGGTCGGGCACCACCAGTCCGATGGTGTGGCCGGGGTCGCCGGTCTCGAACGGAATGGCCCGGATCCCTTCCGGTTCCCCCAGGAGGTAGAGGAAGGACTGTGGCAGGATGCTGGCCCAGCGGCCCGAGCGGACATGGGCCCAGGCGGTCAGGACGGAATTGGTCTCGATCCCCGCCCGGACGGTAACGCCGGCGGCCCGGAACCGGGCATCCAGGATCCGCCGATTCTGCATGTCCGGGGTCAGCAGGCAGAGCTCGAATTCGCCGACCTGGTCCCACCGGATGGTCGGGCGCTCGGCCGGAGCTGCTCCCGCCGCCGTGAACAGGAAGTACTGCTCCTGGTACAGGGGCAGGGTTCTCACCCCCGAGAGTGGCTCGTTGTCGAGGTAGGTCAGCCCGGCGTCGAGGCTGAAGTCATCCAGTCCGCGCTGGATATCGATCGAGCTGAGGCTCAGCGCGGTGATGCTGACCTGCGGATGGCGCTCGGCGAAGGGTGTGGTGAGCAGCGCGACGGTGGGGAGGGCAGTCGGGATGGCGCCGATCCGCAGCCGCCCGACCAGGCCGGCGCGGAGTTCCGAGGCCACCTGCCTCAGGCTCTCGGTGTCGGCGAGCACCCGCCGGGCCCACTCCAGGATGCGGGATCCCTCGGGGGTGAGGCCCTGGAAGCGCTGCCCCCGCTGCACCACCAGCAGGCCCAGTTCCTCCTCCAGCTGCTTGATGCCTGCGGAGAGGGTTGGCTGGGTGACCTCGCAGAGCTTCGCCGCCCGGGCGAAGTGCTGCTCCCGGGCGAGGGCATCGAGGTACCGGAGGTTGCGGAGCAGCATGGAACTCACTCCCCCCGGACGGGACGGGAGCGAACGCGCGGCCGGTGCGGGCCGGTCGAGGCTGGGTCAGGCGGAGGCGTCACGCGGGCCGCGCGAGACCGGAGGGCACTCCTGAGCCGCCAGCGGCTTGCCGAGGAGGACTCCGGCGGCCCGGGTCGGACGGCGCCGTTCGGTGGCGGCGTCGTCCCGACTCCACTCCCCATAGAGCGAGAGAAAGGCCTCCGGCGCCAGGGCGTGCTCGCCAGGGATGATCAGATGGGCGCCTCCCGGGGCGGTCCGCGCCATGAGTTCTTCCAGCAGCATGCGGCGGACTGTGGGCGGCTCGGACTCCAGGGAGGCGGTGTCGATGACCACGACGTGGACCAGGGGCGGCAGTTCACTCGGCAGCTGGCTCCGGGGGGCCACAAAGGTGACGCAGTAGTTGCCCAACGCCTCCTCCGCCACGCGTGACTCGACCTGATCGACGAGGGTCATGTCGGGGCCGGTGAAGATGACCTCGACGTCATGGGCGGCGAGCAGGAAGGCGATGGGCGCCGCCTCGATTCCCACCACCAGCGCGGTGTCGCCCGGCTCCAGCCGGGGAAGCAAGCGGGCGACCGGGCTGCGGCGGTCGATGCCCCAATGGGTCGGCTCGCGCTGGGCCTGGCGCAGCTGGCGGAAGTGGCGGGACCAGCGGCTGTAGGGCTGCAACCGCAGCCGCTGATGGATCAGGCGATCCACCCAATCGGTCAACAGCACCTCGGTCAGCAGGAACTGATCGCCGGCCGCCTCCATCTCGGCGATGGCCTCGTTGCCAAGGTCGAGCAGCTCCCGCCGCGACAGGCTGTTCTTGTAGCTCTCGATCCGTTGCAGGATGTACTCGTGATACTGCTGCTTGAGGGAGGGCGGAGCCCGCCTTCGACGCTGAGCCTGGAGTTGTGGCACAGTCAGCATGAGGTCTCGGTCTGGCGATCCGGGGCCACAGAGGGGCTTCCCATCCTGAAAGGTGTGACCCTCGGGGGGGAAGTGTCAATCAGTTGGGGGGTGGCCGGGACCGGGTTCATTGCCGGCAAGCCAGCAGCGCTCCCTTCAGGTAGCCCGTTTCAGGCACCGTCAGCAGCTCCGGGTGGTCCCGGCCCTGACCCAGCAGGTGCAGCAGGGTAAGACGGCGGCCGCTGTCGGCGGCCGCGTCGGCGAGCATGGCGAGGAACCGGGCCCGGTCGAGATGAAAGGAGCAGCTGGCGGTCAGCAGCAGCCCGCCCGGCTCCAGCAGGCGCATGGCCCGGAGGTTGATTTCCTTGTAGCCGCGCAGTGCCTGCGTCACGCTGCTCCGGTTCTTGGCGAAGGCCGGGGGGTCGACCACGATGAACTGGAAGCGGCGCCGTTCCCGCTCATAGCGCCGCAGCTGCGCGAAGGCGTCCGCCTCCACCCATTCGATGTTGCCCAGGCGGTTCAGGGCCGCATTGTCCCGGGCCCGGGCCAGCGCATCGGCACTGGAGTCGAGGGCCACGACCTGAGCGGCCCGTCCGGCCAGATGGAGCGCGAAGCTGCCGTGGTAGGCGAAGCAATCCAGCGCGGTACCGCCGCTGGGCATCAGGGCTCCGGCCAGCAACCGGTTCTCCCGCTGGTCAAGGAAGGCGCCGGTCTTCTGTCCGGTCCGGGGCGCGACCAGGTAGCGGACCGGGCCCTCGTGTACCTCCAGCTGGTCGGGCACCATTCCCCGGGCCACCACGACCTCGAGCGGCAGGCCCTCATGCCGCCGCACCGGCACATCGTTCCGGAGCAGAATGCCCGCGGGGGCCAGCAGGTCCTCGAGCGCGTCGAGGACGTCCGCCCGCGCCGTCTCCAGCCCCGCGGAGAGCAGCTGGACCACCAGCCAGCGGTCGTAGCGATCGACCACCAGCGACGGCAGGCCGTCGCCCTCGCCGTGCACCAGCCTCCAGGCATTCGCGTCGATGCCCTCCCGGGCCGCCAGGCACTCCGCGAACCGCTGTCGCCACCAGCCACGGTCGATGCGCGGCTCCCCGGCGGTCAGGAAGCGGAGCCGGATCTCGGAGCGAGGCGACACCAGCGCGGTGCCCAGGCACTTCCCCCTCCGGTCGAGAACCCGACAGATTCCCGGCGCGTCGGGATGACCCAGGACGTCGCTCCGGAAGATCCAGGGGTGCCCGGCCGCCCAGCGGTCGGCGCCGCGGGCACTGATCCGCGCGGCCGCGGTGGTCACCGGGGACGGGGGCGTGGTCAGGAGGGGCGCTGTCCAGCGCGGTCGGGACGGAGCACGGTGGCGCCGCGGAGGTACACGTGGCGAATCTCCTCGCGACTGCGGTCGGTGTAGGCGTGGACCAGCAGTCGGATGCAGCGGGGCAGGGAGCCCGGTACGGGAATCTCCGTGGAATGCAGCAGAGCCACGATATTCCAGCCGTAGACTTCCGCGGCCCGGGCGGGGAAAGCGGCGTCGAGGTCGCTGGTCATGGTAAACAGCCCGCTCACCACATCGTCGGGGGTGAGGCCATTGGCGTGGATCAGGCTGCGCAGCAACTCGTCGGTGGCCTGGAGGATCTGCTGGGCCTCATTGGCGTCCACCGTGGTGGCGCCGCGGATCCCGTGGAGCCGGGGCAGGCTAGGATGACTCATGACAGATAATCTAGCGTCGGCCCTCAGACTCATGCTGGTCACCGACGATCGGTTGCTGGCAGGGAGGGACCTGCTCGACGTCTGCCGCCGGGCGGTGGCGGGCGGGGTCACCGTGGTGCAGCTGCGCCTGAAGCAGGCGCCTCCCCGCGAGCTGCTGGAGCTGGCCCGGCAACTTCGGGAGGTGCTACCGGTGCCGGTGGTCGTCAACGATCGGGCGGACGTGGCCCGGCTGGCGGGAGTCGGGGTTCACCTGGGGGTGAATGACCTTCCGGTTGCCGTGGCCCGCCCGATGCTTTCGGACGGTGTGTTCCTGGGTGGCTCGGTCGGCTCGGCGGCGGAGGCGGAGCGGCAGCGGGGCGCCGACTACTGGGGCGTGGGGCCCTGGCGCGAGACCTCGACCAAATCAGACGCGGGTCCGGCGCTGGGCGTCGAGGGGCTCAGACGGATGGTGACGCTGGCGCGGGACATCCCGTGTGTGGCCATCGGTGGGGTCCGGCCAGAGGATGTGGCCACGATCCTCCAGGTCGGCTGCGCGGGGGTCGCGGTGGTCTCGGGTATTCTGGGCCAGGAGGATGTCGAGGCGGCGTCCCGTCGCTATGCGACCGCGCTCGAGGGGGCCAGCCGCGGCGGACCGCCAAGGGATCGCGGGGTGGGTGACCTCGGGGGCCTGCGATAATTGGCGCGGGGCGTCTCCCGCAAACTCGTCAGCGGCCCCTCGGGCGGTCGTGGCGCACCGCGGCGATGGCGCGGTTGTGTTCCTCCAGGGTGCGGCTGAAGATGTGATAGCCATCCGGACCGGCCACGAAGTACAGCCAGGGCACGGTCGCGGGATAGAGGGCCGCCTCGAGACTCCTGAACCCCGGGGAGTTCACCGGTCCCGGGGGCAGGCCGCTGTGCAGGTAGGTGTTATACCGGGACTGGATCTCCAGGTCCTTGAACAGCAGTCGAGTCTTCCGTTCGCCGGTGGCCAGCTGGAGGGCGTACTGCACCGTGGGATCGGCCTGCAGCGCGATGCCCCGCCGCAACCGGTTCAGGTACACCCCGGCGATGGTCCCCCGCTCGTCGTCATGGCGGGCTTCTCCTTCGACAATCGACGCGAGGGTTACCAGCTGGTTGCGGGTCAGGCCCAGGGTATCCAGGCGCCGATCCCACCCGGGGACCCAGCGGCGGTTGAATTCCGTGACCATGGCGCGGAGCAGGTCCGCGGCCGTGACCGGGAGGGGGAGGCTGTAGGTCTCCGGGAGCAGGTAACCCTCCAGCTCGGGGGCCTCGATCCCCAGGCTTCGCACGAAGCCGGTGTCCCGGGCCAGTGCCTTGAGGCTGTCCCCCGGAATACCCAACCGGGACTGGGCCAGTTCCGCCAGCTCCAGCACCGTCAGTCCTTCCGGCACCGTCAGCCGAACCAGCGCCACCTTTCCGTCCTGCATGATGCTGAGGACCCGCCACGAGGAGACCCCGGCCGGCACGTCGTAGACACCGGCCTGGACCCGGCGATCGACGCCGCGGAGGCGGGCCAGAGCCCTGAACCAGAGCGGGGATCCGATCAAGCCATGGACTGCCAGCGAATCGGCTACCACCCGGAAGGCGGCGCCCTGGGGAATCGTGATCCGGACCAGGGGCCCGGTGGTCGGGGCTGGCTGCCGGGTCCAGACTACCAGTGCCGTGCCGAGGGCCAGCAGCAGGAGCAGCGACCGGGTCGCGCCGGGTCTAGGCATGGCGGCGGATATCGAGGAAGTTCTGCAGCAGCACTGCCGCGGCCAGCGCATCCACGTCCTCGCGCCGACCCCGGGTGGAGCCTCCCTGAGCCCGGATTTCCCGATGGGCCCGGGCGGTGGTCAGGCGTTCATCCAGGAGTTCGGTGGGGAGGCCGGTGCGGCGGGCGACGAGCTCGGCGAGCTCCCTGGCGGCACGCGCCGATTCCGTCTCGGTCCCCTCCGGCGTGAGCGGCAGGCCGACCAGGATTCCGACGGGGCGGGTTCTGTCGACGTGCTCGAGAAACGCGGGCATGGGGAAGCGCTTGCCTGGCCGGCGCACCAGGGTGTCCAGGGGGGTGGCCAGGAACTGGGTCTCATCAGAAAGGGCGAGGCCCAGCCGCACCTCGCCCCAGTCGAGGGCGATCACGCGGCCGGCGGAAGGGATGGACAT
>CALMOP010000359.1 GCA_937871775.1 uncultured Gemmatimonadota bacterium
ACGATCTGGTGTTCGGTCCCCCCTTCGAGGAACGATTCCAGCGGGTTCGCGATTCCCTTGAACGGAGCAACCTCGACCCACACGACCCGGATCAGTTTATCCTGGATCGCGAGGTGGCCGCGTTACTGCGGGAGCTGGTCCCTGACGAGGGCGTCGGCGCGGCGATCGCGGAGCACCTGGCCCTGCTGCACCACGGTTTCCTCTATTGGAGCGCCGGCGGTTGGATCTTCGAGCTGACCCGGACAGGGGCCGCGACCCTGCTGGGCGCGCCGTCCTCGCCGGAACCGCCGGAGCAGCCGATTCCCCCGGCGTACTACCTGCAGCTGCCCGAGCGCGTGGTGTGGGGAGAGCTGGCGCCGCAGGCACCGCACGAGCCGCTCGACGGGATGTTTGTCCGGCCGTGGCCGGCGGCTGGCTCGTTCGTCCTTGCCATCTTCGGAGTGCATCCCTCCCGCGACGGGTTCACCGTGGTGGAGGTCGACGGCTACCCCGAGGAACTCGAGCCCGAGGCTGAGGCCGGCCGGTTCGCTCCGCGGCTGCCCGGGGGTGCCTCGGCCGGGCTCTTCTCCATTGCCGCTCCGGACGACCTGTTGGCGCTCGCTGCGCGCTGCCGACCGGGAGTGCTGGAGGGCTCCCGTTGTGCGGGACCCGGCCGGCGACCCCATCAGCCGATTCCGATCAGATAATGGATCAACGCGCCGTCGCCCAGGTCTTCGAGCGGATCGCCGCGCTCCTCGAGTTGAAAGGGGAGAACCCCTTCCGGGTGCGGGCCTTCCGCACCGCGGCCGGGGCCATTCAGGCCATCCCGGGGTCGCTCAGCGAGGCGGTGGCCTCGGGACAGGTCGCCGATACCCGGGGCATCGGCCCGGCGACCCTGCAGATCGTTCAGGACCTGCTCGGCACCGGCCGGTCCTCTGTGCTGGAGGAACTTCAGGAACGGATTCCGGCCGGCCTGGTGGACATGCTTCAGATCTCGGGGCTGGGCGTGGCCAAGGTCCGTCAGATTCACGAAGCCCTGGGGATCGATTCCCTCCCCGAACTGGAGACTGCCGCCCGGGACGGCCGGCTGGCTCGGTTGCCGCGATTCGGCGCCAAGACCGCCGACAACGTGCTTCGCGGAATTGCTTTCCTGCGCCAGGCCAGCGCCTTCCGCCTGGCCCCTCATGCAGCCGAGGAGTCCGAGAGCCTGCGAGCCGCGCTGGCGGCGCTTCCCGGTGTTGGCGATGCGATCACGGCGGGCGACAGCCGGCGCCGCGCGGAACTGGTGCGGGAACTCACCATCGTCGTCGTGGCCGAGGTGCGCCCCGAGGAACTGTTCGCGCGGGTCGGCGCCCTTCCCGGCGTCCATGAACTCGCCGCTGAGGACAAGGGGCAGGTCACTCTGCGGGTCGGCGGCGGCAGCCCGGCACGGGTCATCGTGACCACGCCCCAAGCCCTGGGGACCGCGCTGGTGCAGGCCACCGGCAGCGAGGCACACCTCGCCGAGGTGGTAGCCCACGCATCGGCCGGGGGGTTCCGACTCGACGGCGCCGGCCTGTGGAGGGACAGCCGCTTCATTCCCACCCGGAACGAAGCTGAGTTCTACACCGCCCTCGGGCTCCAGCTGATCCCTCCGGAGCTGCGGGAGGGCCTGGGCGAGGTGGAGGTGGCCGCCGGAAACCGACTGCCACAGCTGGTGGAGCGCTCCCGACTGCGGGGCGTCTTGCACTGTCACACTAATTTTTCCGATGGCACCAACCCCCTGGGGGAGCTGGCGGAGGCCGCCCGGGCGGCCGGCTACGAGTGGATCGGCATCACCGACCACAGCCAGACGGCGGCCTATGCTGGCGGACTGAATGCCGATGACCTGCAGCGCCAGGCCGACGAAGTGGCCGCGGTGAACGCCGCGAACTCCGGGATCCGGATACTGCACGGCATCGAAGCCGACATCCTCATGGACGGCTCACTCGATCTCGGCGACGCCGTGCTGGGTCGGCTGGATTTCGTGATCGGATCGATCCACAGCCGCTTCGGCATGGACCGGGAGGCGATGACCGCCCGTCTGCTCGCCGCCCTGGACCACCCCAGCCTGAGCATCATGGGACATCCAACCGGCCGGCTGCTCCTGGCCCGGGAACCGTATCCGATCGACATGGACCAGGTATTCCGGAAGGCCGCGGCCAACGGGGTCGCCATGGAGATCAACGCCGATCCCCATCGCCTCGACCTCGACTGGCGGCTGGCCCGGGTCGCGGCGGAATTGGGGGTGTCGATCAGCATCGGTGTGGACGCGCATAGTCTCGACGGGCTGGAGTACATCGATTTCGGAATGGGCATCGCCCGGAAGGCCTGGCTGACCGACGCGCAGGTGCTGAATACGCTCACCGCCGACCAGTTCCTCGCGCGCGCCGCGGCGCGGCGCCGATGAGTCCCGCGAAGGCCGGGCGCCGAACCGCAGGACCGCGAGCCGCCGCCGCCGACCGCGCCCCGGCCGTCCTGAAACGGCTCAAGCGGGCCTACCCCGATGCCAGGTGCGCCCTGCAGCACGACAACCCCTACCAGCTGCTGGTCGCCACGATTCTCTCGGCCCAATGTACCGACGTCCGGGTCAACCTGGTGACCCCGGCGGTCTTCGCCCGTTATCCCGATCCGCTGCGGCTATCCGGGGCCCGCCAGGAGGACCTGGAGCGACTGATCCAATCCACCGGGTTTTTCCGCAACAAGGCGAAGAACCTCATTGCCATGGCCCAGGCAGTGGTGGCCGACCACGGGGGCGAGATTCCCCGCACCATGGCCGCGCTGCACGCCCTCCCGGGCGTCGGCCGCAAGACCGCCAATGTGGTGCTCGGCAATGCCTTTGGGATCAATGAGGGGGTGACCGTCGACACTCATGTCATCCGACTGTCCGGGTTGCTCCGTCTGACCCGGCAGACCGATCCCGTCAAGATCGAGCAGGACCTCATGGTCCTGGTCCCGCGCCGCGACTGGATCCTGGTGTCGCACCTGTTGATTCTCCACGGTCGCCAGGTGTGCATCGCCCGACGGCCGCGCTGCGAAACCTGTGTCCTCGCTGATCTGTGTCCCGGAGCTCGTCCAGCTGGCGCGAGCGCCCGGAAACCGGAGGCACCGCCATCCCGACGCTGATGGCTGGTTTGCACCTTCGCGGAGCGATCCCCTTGGGCGATCGGGTTCAGCGGCCGAGCCGGCGCTCACGGCAGCGTCACTTGATAGCGTTCTTCCCGGACCTTGCGGAACCCCCGCTTGAGGTAGTTGGGAAGGGCCCCGGGGTGGTCCAGAGTACAGGTGTGCAACCAGACGCGTGAGGGTCGGGTCGCCCACGCCTCCGCGATCGCGCGGCACAGCAGGAACTTGCCCAGACCCCGCCCCTGGAATTCACCCAGGACGCCGAAGTAGGCGATCTCGACCGACCGATCCTCCTGTGCCCGCAGTTCGAAGTACCCTGCCGGCGCGCCGGCGACCGTCAGCAGCCAGATGGTGCTGGGTCCCGCGAGATGGGCCCGGAACTGCTCCTCGGTCCAGCTCAGCCGAGCACGCCAGTGATACTCACGCCCCACCTCCGCATAGAGATATCGATAGAAGTGCCAGGGGCAGTCCCGGACGGGCTCCAGGCGGCCCCCCGGATCGGGAGCGGGGTCAGCGGCACCCAGATCCGCCGGATCGGTCATCTCGAGATAGGTCCGGAGCACGTCGACGGTCGGCATGGCAGGAAAAGATGACGTGGATCACCGGGCCACCGGAAGCCTCCCCCCTGTGCAACTCCTCCGGGTCGGCGCATCCCCCGGCCGTCACAATCACCCCTGAGGCTTCTTATGCACCGCTTGACCCTCGCCAGCCTGGCGCTGGCCCTGGCATCCCAACCCCTCGCCGGCCAGGGGTGGATTGAAATCGAACGCCCCACCGTTATCAGCGGAGCCAATCCCAGCGTGGTCCGTGTCAGTTCCGAAATCGAGGTCGCCCTGGAAGGCCGGGCCACTCGGGTCGCGGTGACCGAGCGTTTCCGCAACGACGGCGGCGGCCTCGCGGAAGGCAGCTACCTCTATCCGCTCCCCGGCGAGGCGGTCTTTCAGAATTTCTCGCTCTGGATGGGCGACCAGGAACTCAAGGGCGAAATGCTCAACGCCGACCAGGCCCGGGGCATCTACGAGGAGATCGTGCGCCGCAAGCGGGACCCCGCCCTGCTCACCATGGCGGGTCATGGTCTGGTGCGGGCCCAGGTGTTTCCCATCCAGCCCGGGGAGACTCGGAAAGTGGTCCTGCGGTACACCCAGCTGCTGGAGCGGTCCGGGGACGCGCTGCGCATCCGGTACTCACTCGGGGCGCGGGGCGGCAGCAGCGGCACCTGGCGACTGGCCGTACCGGACGCTGCTCGCTTCGGCGTTCCCTACTCGCCTACCCACAGCCTCACGACCAATCGCCGCGACGGCACCCTGGAGATCTCGATCGACACCCGTGACGGGGGCGACATCGACCTGTTTCTCCCGCTGCGCCGGGGCCTGGTCGGCACCACCATCGAGACCCACGCCGAACCGGGGGAAGACGGCTACGCCATGCTGCTGCTCTCCCCGGCCGCAGACGCCGAGGGACCGGTGGTGGCGCGAGACTTGACCTTCGTGGTCGACGTGTCGGGCTCGATGTCGGGCCAGAAACTGCAGCAGGCCAAGTCGGCCCTGCATCAGGCCCTGGGCACCCTCAGGCCGGAAGACCGCTTCCGCCTGATCGCCTTCAGCTCCGGCATCCGTCAATTCCGCGACGGGTGGGCTCCAACCACCGTCGAAACCCGGCAGGACGCGGATCGATTCATCGATGCCCTCGACGCCGATGGCGGTACCAACATCGCCGCAGCGCTCGACGCCGCCCTCGGCGCGACCGTAGCGGAGAGCCGGCTGCCGATCATCTTCTTCCTGACCGACGGGGTGCCATCCGTCGGAGAGCAGCAGCCCGACCGGCTGGCCAGCCAGGCCGCCGCCCACATCGGACGGGCCCGGGTGTTCACCGTGGGGGTGGGCCACGACGTCAACACTTATCTGCTGGATCGCCTCGCCGCCGAAGGCCGGGGCGCGGCGGAATACGTCCCTCCCGAAGGCAGCGTGGAGGTCGCGGTCGGTGCGCTGGTCCGGAAACTCAGCCGGCCGGCGCTGGTGAATCTGCGCATCGTGCAGAGCCCAGTCCGGTTCCGGGATCTCTCGCCGGCGCAGCTCCCCGACCTGTTTTTCGGGGAGGAACTGGTAATTTTCGGCCGCTATCAGGGTGAAGGCCGGGGCGCGGTGGTGATCGAGGGCGAGCGGAACGGCCGACGGGAACGCTTCACCGCCGAGGCGGTGTTCCCCACCAGCGCCAGTGCCAACGACTTCATCCCCAGATTGTGGGCATCAAGGCGAGTAGGTGATCTCACCCGCCAAATCCGGCTCGAGGGCGCCAACCAGGGCTTGATCGACCAGGTCCGGGAGCTGGGACTCCGCTATGGCATCCTGACCGAGTACACCTCCTATCTGGTGCAGGAGCCCGACCAGCTCGCGAACAACATGGGGGTCGAGGACTCTCGGCGCCTCGACATCCGCGGCGGGCGCGCCCCTGCTACTCCCGCCCCCGCCGCGCAGTCTGGCGCGGCCGCCTTTGATCTCGCCCGACAGAGCGGCCAGATGTCCAAGGTCGCGACCCTGGCCGAAGAGGACCGGGCAGCGGCGGACAAGCTGGAATCCTACGGCGCCGGCGCGAAGGACCTGCGTCGAGCCGGCGGTCATGTCTTTACCGAGGTGAGCGGTGTCTGGACGGACGTCAATCACCGGGATAGCCTCCGAGTCGTGAGTGTGGCACCCTACAGCAAGGCCTACTTCGCCGTGATCCGGGCGCTCCCGGAGCTGGCTCCCGGTCTCAGCCTCGGCGAGCAGGTGCTGGTCACCGGCCGGCGGGTCAGCATCAAATTCAGCGTGGGTGGTCGCGACACGCTCAGGGAGTCCGAGATCCGGGAGTTGACCCGAGCGTTCCGGGGAGCCTGATGTCTGACGTGCCGGTCGAACAGCTGTTCCACGAGTATCACGCGTCGCTGGTGCGGATGCTGTATCGCCGCACCGGCGACCGTGACCGTGCCGAGGATCTCGCCGCCGAGGTCTTCGCCCGGGCCGTTGCCACGCCACCGGAGAATCCCCGGCCGTGGCTGTTCGCCGTCGCCCTGAACCTGGTCCGGGACGATGGTCGCCGGGCGGTGCGCCAGGGCCGGCGGCTGCAGCTGCTGAAGGGAGAGGATGCCGCAGGCCCCCTTGCCCCCGATGACCATCTGGAACGCTCGGACCAGACCCGCGCGGTCCGGGCGGCGCTGCAGCAGCTCAGGGATGTGGACCGGGAAGTCCTGCTGCTCAAGGCCGAGGGATTCGATTACGATGAAATCGCGGCGGCCACCGGCCTCGCCAAGGGCGCGATCGGTACCACGATCTGTCGCGCCCGCCGACGGCTGGTGGAAGCCTACCGTGCGCAGGAGAAGGATCACCATGCCGCATCTTGACGAGGGCACCCTTACCGCCCTGCTCGATCACGAGCTGGAGCCCGCGGCCCGGCAGGCCGCAGAGGATCATCTCACCGGTTGCCGGGAGTGCCGCGCACTCTACCAGGAGATACAGGGCCTCGCGGTGGAGGCGGATCAGCTGATCGCAACCGTCGAGCTGCCCGCGAACCCGTCCCCATCCACCCCCACCGTTCCGGCCCCCAGCGGGTACCGCTGGTCCCGCTGGCGCCCGGTTGCCTGGGCCGCCAGCGTCGTACTCGCGCTCGGCTTGGGGTGGAGCTCGAGCAAGCTTACCGCTCGGCGCGGCGACGCCGTCGCGTCGGTGCCGACCGCTGAGGTCGCGGCGGGCGGTACCGATGCACCCGCTGCAGCCGACGACGCCCTTGGGAAGACCTCGGCTCCGCCACCAGCCGCGGCGCCAAGCCCGGCTCCGAAGGCGCAGCTCGATCGGGACGTCACCGTGGGTCGGACCGAGCGCGAAAGGTTCGCGCAGACCGAGCAGACGGACCGTCGGGAGCGGGACGCCAAGGCCGCGGTGACGCTCCCCGCGGAGAAGCAGGACGCCGCGGAGGTTGTTACCGATGGGGTGCCAGTTCAGGTCTCCGCCGGCCCTGTCAATGTCCCAGCCCCGGCTGCCGCGCCCGCAGCACCGGCGGTGACTGCTCAGATACGGGGGCGCCGGGTGGCCGGGGTGGAGGCCAAGGACGAGGCCCCAATCAGACTCACCGAGAGCAGCCTGGAAGAGACCCCAGGCATCCTCACCGAGATCACCCTCGAGGACGCCGTGGGACGGCTCGGCGGGTCGATCCGACTGCTGGGGGGTCTGGTCCCCGTACGGGTGCTGTGCGGAAGCGCCCCCGGATTTGACAGCGGGAGGACCGGCGGCATCATACGGCTTGTCTATGTGGATCCGCCTGGCCGGGAGCTGTGGCTCGACCAGGCCGTGGCGGCGCCGGCGGATGAGGCCAGGCAGGGCTTCGGTCAGCGATCCATGAATCCCCTGTTGCCCGGGGACACCCTGGCGCTGTCCAGCGGCGATGCCGCTCGCAGTATTCGGTGGATCGATGATACCGGCCGGTCGCTGCGCCTGACCGGGTTCCTCGCCACCGATTCCCTGAGAACGCTTATGACCCGGGTACGGTAGCGAGCGAAGCGGGACGCCGGCGGATACATTGGTGGCGGTAAGAAAGGAACCGACCTCCGGATGTTCCACCTGACCGAACGGACGCTTTCCAAGCTGCTGGATGGCACCGCCTCCGACAAGGATGTCGCGCGGATGCTCCGGCACGCCGCGGGGTGCCGTGAGTGCGCCCGACAACTCGAGGAGTGGCGGGACAACTTCCAGCAGTTGCAGGAGAGCTATCCCGCACTGGCGGTGGATCGCCGAGAGAGCACAGGCCCCAGGCCCAGCGGTGTGATCCTCATGCCGACGGTGGAGCGTCACCGCCGGTTTGAGTTCGATCTGACGACCGCGCTCTGGGTCGGCGCAGTGGGAATGGCCGTACTGGTCGGGTACGGCGTCAGCCGGCTCGGGGGTTCGAGCGACGAATTGGACCCGACGCCGCTCGTGAACGCGCCCGCCAATCCGGCTGACAGCGCCCCCAAGGCGACCCCGGGAACCGTCCCGCCGCGGCCGGTGGGTCCCGCCCCTGCGCCCGGGAAGGCGCGGCCGGCCCCGGCTCCCCAGAGCGAGCCGGACCAGAACCTGTCCTCACCTCCGGTCAGCCGCGCGGCTGGCGCTCCGTTCGAGGCCGCCGCACCGGAACCGACTTCCCCGGCCTCCAAGTCCAAGTTCCAGTTCGTCACACCACAGGAAGCAGCCCGCCGCATCGGCGGCCCGGTCAGAACCATTGTGGGCCTGGAACCGGACCACATCGAGATCGGGCCAGCCAGCGGTGTTCCCGGCGCCCAGCCGAACCTGAGTGTCGTCCGAGTGGTGTATATGACCGCCGACGGAGAGCGGATGCTGCTCGATCAGCAGCGGATCCCGGCCGATGCAAACGGCTTCCATCCGATCGACGATCCGACTCTCGAAAGTGGGCAGACAGCGTACGGCACCGAGACCAACGGGGTGAGCGTTGCCACCTGGCTCGATGATGCTGGCTACCGGATCTCCCTGGCGGCGAAAGTCCCGGTGGATTCTCTCAAACTTCTGGTGAACCTGGTCCGGTGATCCGGGCGGCTCACCCGATCACCCCAGCCGCACCCAGCCCGGCACTTCGCCCCGTGGCCCAGGCCCAGGCGAAGTTGTGTCCTCCGATCGGGCCGAAGGCGTCCAGCAGCTCTCCAGCCAGAAACAATCCCGGGTTGCGCCGACTCTGCAGGGTGGCCGGGTCCACTTCGGAAAGGGCGACGCCGCCCCCCGTCACTTCCGCCTTGCGGTAGCCCTCGTCCCCGGAGCAGGGCAGGGGATAGCGGCACAGGCGGCCCAGCAGCGCGCGGAGTTCCTCCCGCCGGAGCTGAGTCAACTGGCGAGTCGGGTCGACCCCGGCCTCCTGCAGCAGCCGATCAGCCAGCCGGGCGGGAAGGACTTCGCGGAGCAGGGTGCCGACCGAACGGGCACTCCGCTCCTGCAGCCGATGTTCCCAATCCACCCGGTCGGCTTCGCCCACCCATTCGACGGCCACGGTCGGCCCGGGCTGGGACGGCGCCCGCGGCCGTGCGACCAGGTGCGAGATGTCCAGGACGGCCGGCCCGCTGTACCCTCGATGAGTGAAGAGAAAGCCTCCTTCGCTGACCAGACGCTCCCGACCCGCCCGGGCCACCAGCCTGACCGGCAGGGAGATGCCCGCGAGCGCTTGATGCACCGGCGGATCGGCCATCAGTGGGGTCAGCGCCGGGTAGGTCGGATGCACCCGATGACCCAACTGCTCCGCAATCCGTAACCCGATGCCGTCGCTCCCGGTCTGCGGCACCGAAAGACCGCCGCTGGCGAGAATCACTCCGCCCGCCGCCAGGGAATCACCGTCCACCTCGACCCGCCACCCCGATCCCGCCGGGCTGATATCCCGCACCCGGACCCCGGTCACCAGCTCGACCCCGACCCGGCGAGCCTCGGCCAGCAGCCCATCACGGACTTCGCGGGCCCGGTTCGATACCGGGAACAGTTTCCCGGTGGCAGACTCCTCCTGGAGCGGGATCCGCAGCTCTTCCTCGAAGAACTGCCGTTGCGCGGCGAGGGGCCAGCTGCCAAGCAGCCGCTTGACCAGATGCGGCGCGGAATCCGAGACGAAACGGGTCGGGTCCAGGTGGGTTGGGAGCACGTTGCAGCGCCCGCCGCCGCTGATGAGGATCTTGCGACCAGCCTCGCGACTGCCCTCGAGCAACCGCACCCGGGCGCCACGTCGGCCGGCCTGAATGGCCGCCATCAAGCCGGCCGCGCCGGCGCCCACGATCACGAGCATCGCGGGCGAAAGGTATCCGGGAGCGACCGGACTATGGATGGGGACGGCGTGGCTGTAAGCTACGGGTGACCATCCCGAGATCTCCGGCATTCACGGCGTCACGCCCCTGCCCAACTGCCCATGCGCACCATCATCGAGCCATTCCGGATCAAGTCGGTCGAGCCCATCCGCATGACCACCTCGAGCGAGCGGGAGCAGCGGCTCCGGGCGGCCGGCTTCAACGTGTTCCTGTTGCGCTCCGAGGACGTGCTGATCGACCTCCTGACCGACAGCGGCACCTCGGCCATGAGCAGCGAGCAGTGGGCGGCCCTCATGCGGGGAGACGAGTCCTATGCCGGCAGCCCTTCCTTCTATCGGTTCGAGCGTGCGGTCCAGGATATCTTCGGCTTCCGGTACGTGCTCCCGACCCACCAGGGGCGGGCCGCCGAGCGGATCCTCTTCTCGGTGTTCTGCAAGCCGGGCGACACGGTCCCCAGCAACACCCACTTCGACACCACCCGGGCCAACGTGGAATTCGCCGGGGCCCACGCGGTCGACCTGGTCATCCCCGAAGGCCGGCAGCCGGCCACCCTGCACCCCTTCAAGGGCAACATGGACGTGGCCGCCCTGGAGCGACTCATTGCCGACGTCGGACGGGATCGGATCCCGCTCTGCATGCTGACCGTGACCAACAACTCGGGTGGCGGGCAACCGGTCTCGATGGCGAACCTCAAGGCCGTTTCGGTCGTCTGCCGGGCCCACGGGATTCCGCTGTATATCGACGCCTGCCGGTTCGCGGAAAACGCCTATTTCATCAAGTTGCGGGAAGCGGGCTACGCCGAGCGCACCCCGCTGGAGATCGCCCGGGAGATGTTCTCCTACGCCGACGGGGCCACCATGTCGGCCAAAAAGGACGGCCTGGCGAACATCGGTGGCTTTCTAGCCAGCAAGGACACCCAGGTGGCCATGCAGGAACGCAATCTCCTGATCCTCACCGAGGGATTCCCCACCTATGGGGGCCTCTCCGGCCGGGACCTGGAGGCGATCGCGGTGGGACTTTATGAGGCCCTCGCCGAGGACTATCTCCTCTACCGGATCACCTCAACCACCTACCTGGGTCGGCACATTGCTGAGCAGGGGGTGCCGATCGTACAGCCGCCAGGGGGCCATGCGGTCTACATCGATGCCGCGGCGCTGTTCCCGCAGATCCCGCCCCTGGCACTACCCGGCCAGGCCCTGGTGGTCGAGCTGTACCGGGAGGCGGGGATCCGGTCGGTGGAGATCGGGACGGTCATGTTCGGGCGCCGCGACCCGGGGACCGGGGTCGAGACCCCGGGGCCGATGGAACTGGTCCGGCTGGCGATCCCGCGGCGGGTCTACACCCAGAGCCACATCGACTACGTGGTGGAAGCGATTCTGAATGTCTACCGCCGTCGCGAGGCCGTGAGGGGCTACCGGTTCACCGAGCAGGCACCGTTCCTGCGGCACTTCTCGGCGCGATTCGCTCCGCTGTAGGGCGGGGCGCTGTCGCGCGGCGCGGCGGCCAGGAGGCTACGCAGGATATACAAGTGTGCGGCATAGGTATTGTGACTCCTTCGGCAATGAGACTTTCAGTGGCCCGCCTGCGCCACCGGACAGCGGGCTTCGGGACAAGCGGCCAGGTCACACAACCGGCAGATATGATCGCAGTGGGGCTGGTCTCGGGTCAGCCCTGCCAGCAGCTTCTCGACCAGGCGCAGCAGCCGAACCTGTTCGGTCGGGGTCAGCACTCCCAGGGCCCGCTGCATGGCCTGCTGCCGCGCCCCCTGCACCTGGTCCGCCTGGCGCCGCCCCGCCGCGGTCAGCTGCAGCGCCACCGTCCGACCGTCGGGGCCCGCCTTCCGCGCCACCGTTCCGTCCTCCTCCAGCCGGTCCAGCAACCGCACCGCCCCGCTGTGGGAGAGACCCAGAATCCGCCGCAGCGCGTCGATCGACAGCCCCGGCTCCCCCCGCACGGTCACCAGGGCCGCCGGAATCGCGGCCCCGTGCGCCGCCGCGGCCGCGGTGGCGGTCTCGACTTCATCGTGGAGCAGGGTCACCAGGGCCCCCAGCAGGTTGGCCGCGCGACGATCAGGCATGGAATCATATTATGTGTCTAACACATATATGTCAAGAGAGCCACGCGACTCTGACCGGCGCTAGCCGCCGGGGAACCCGGATGTCCGCCCTCTCTTGCCGTCCCGAAGTGCGCCGGGCCCGATGAAGGCGACGCTGCGCGGGCCGACCGGGAGATGCTCGGGGAGCCACCATCTGCGCGAGCGGTCTCGACTTCCGCAGGCGGCCAGGGAGGGGGATGGCGCCCCCATCGTGCGGCGCCGGCGCCGAAGGCCTAGTTTGCACACCATGGGCAATCAGTTGGGGCAAGCCGAGTCCGCCTACCTGCGGTCTGCCGCGCACCAGCCGATCCACTGGTTTCCGTGGAGCGAGGAGGCCTTCGCTGCGGCCACCAGCGACGACCGACCGATCCTGCTCGACATTGGCGCGGTCTGGTGTCACTGGTGCCACGTGATGGATGGCGAATCCTACGAGGACCCGCGCCTCGCAGAGTTCCTGAATCAGCACTTTGTCTGCATCAAGGTGGACCGGGACGAGCGCCCCGACGTCGACGCCCGCTATCAACGTGCCGTCCAGGCCATTACCCGGCAGGGCGGCTGGCCGCTGACCGCCTTTCTGACGCCTTCGGGCCAGGTGTTCTA
>CALMOP010000360.1 GCA_937871775.1 uncultured Gemmatimonadota bacterium
CCGTGCCCGTCGCCCCCGTTCGACGAGCCTCCGTGCCCGTCGCCCCCGTTCGACGAGCCTCCGTGCCCGTCGCCCCCGTTCGACGGGCCTCCGTGCCCGTCGCCCCCGTTCGACGGGCCTCCGTGCCCGTCGCCGTTATTCCACACCTCTGTCATCCCCGGTGGCGGGCCGATCCTCAGCCACCGATAGCTGACGATCCCGGGCCAGCGCCGCGCCGGGTTCCTGGCCACGTAGGCAACCTTCTGTTCCAGTTCAGCACGACCCCTGATGATGTGATCATAGTACTCTTCGAGCCACACCACGCCGACGCGCCCGCAGATCCGTTGCAGCTTCCAGGCTGAGAAAGACTTCCAGCTATGGATGAGGCCCTCCAGTGCCTGTCCCGGGCCGGGTGTCACCACGAGGTGCACATGGTCGTTCATCACCACGAAGGCGTGTAGCTCGAATCGGCGTCCTTCAAAATGACGCAGCACCGCCGCGACCAGATCGCGTTCGGTGGGACTCAGGTCACGCTGGCATCGATGCAGGCACCACGTCACCCAGTAGGTTGCGCCATCGAGGCGCCAGTGTGGGAGATGCCGTCGATATCGGCGGAATGCCATGCCCCGACGATGGCTGGAACATCTGTCGGGGTCTGGATTCAAGAGACGCAGCGGTGATCAGGATAACGCGGCAGGCGGATGGAAAAGGGGGGAAATGTAGGGCGTCGTGATAGTTGTTGTGGGGGCGGAGCAATGCTCCGCCCCTACCTCCCACCAGCGCGATTCGCCAGCCCGCTCAGGGCGTCTGCCAGAGGATGATCGCCCCGTTCACCAGCTGCTGATTGGGCGGGTCGCTCAGGGTCGGCCCCAGGGTCGGCTGGGTGCTATTGATCATCTGGATCTGGGTACCGGGCACGCTCAAGGTCGAGGACTTGAGCCTGACGTAGAGGTTCCCGGCGCCGACGGCCAGGGTCGGCAGGACCAGGTTGTTGAACGACATGATCTCACCGTTGCCGACATCCCCCACCGCGGTCACATCCATCAGGAGGGCGTTGGTCGCCGGGAAGCCGGTGAAGCTGACGCCGTTGAACAGCTGCGGCAGCCTGGCCCCCCTTTCATCGAGAATCATCCTGGCATTATTCACCGCCAGCCCGTTGACCTGCCACTGCCTGGCCGTCAGCGAGAACCCGGTGCCGAATAGCTGCGGTGCCGCCGCGGCCGCGTTCGCAATCAATGTGCTGTCCACGAATGTGTTCTGCCTGATGGTGGCGGCCCCGTTCCCGGCTGCCCCGGTGAGGTCCAGAATCTGGAAGTGCGAGCCCGAACCGAGGGTGCCGGGCGAGGCGAAAGTAATCACCTGACCGGTATTGGCCGCGAACGCCGGCCGATGGGTTCCGGTCGGCGCGAAGCTGTTGACGCTGTTGGCCGCGGTCTGGTTCAAGACGTTGCCGCCGCCCAGGATCCGGATCATCCCCGCGGTCAGTTCGCCGTAGGTGCTGCCGCCGCCGAAGTTGGCCGAGCCGCCGACCAGCAGAATGTCGGCGTCATTGGTCATACGGAGGATGCCGTTACCGGCGGTGGTGAGGGTCACGACGTCAGCGGTGAACCCGTTCAGGTCAAGCGACGGGATGTTTGTGGTCCCGGCGGCGTTCTGAATCCGGAGTTCCGGCGTGGTGGTCAGGTTCCCGGCGAGCTGGTAGCTGCCGTAGACGTTGATCACGTAGGTCGACAGGCCCCCGACGGTGCCCCGGATGGCCCGCCCCTCACCATAGAGCGAGAAGCCCTGGCCGCCGGTATAGCTGCCGGACATGTCCAGCGCGCCGTAGATGTTCAGGGTGCCGAAGTTGCTCAGCGCCGCTCCCGCCTGGACGGTCAGGTCCATGACCTCCGCGGCCTGGGCTCCCGAGCTGATGGACGGTCCGATGCCGCCGCGATTGCCAGGAATGATCACCTGATCGTAGCGGGTCGGGACTCGTCCCTGATCCCAGTTGGCGCCGGTGAACCAGGAGCCAGCGGCGGGGCCGGTATAGGTGAGGGGGCCGAGCGACCAGTTTACCACGGCGCCATTCAGCTGCCGCAGGAAGTTCCCAGGGGTCGCCGGTGTCGGGTTCAACAGGTTGATGACCAGGCCCTGCCCGTCCTGCGGAGCGTCGTCGGATGCGCTCAGATAGAACCCGCTCGTCGGAGGGGTGCTGAAGACCAGATTATTGAGATACAAGGGCGCGGTGCCGCCGGGGTGGAGGACGCTGAGCTGGGTCACCGTCCCGCTCTGTTTCTGGAAGGTGGTATTGTCGAGTTGTGTGAGCTTGCCACCCAGGGTCCAGTCGAACTCCAGGGCCAGGTTGCTGAAGGTCACACCATCCAGCGCCACGTTGGCCAGCCGCAGGGTCGGGCTCGCCGCCAGAGTGCTGCCCAGTACTTTCGATGCGCCCGGCCCGAACGTGAATGCGCCCAGGACCCAGGCGTCTGACTGCCAGGAGGTTCCGCTGGAACTCAGGATTTCCAGATTCTGGAACCGGGAGGGGTTGGGAGTGAGAAAGGTGATCTGCTGGGGGCCAGGCCCCACGAACCGCGGCGGTGGTACCGGGCCGACCAGCACCGTCTTGTGGTTTCCGGTGGCAACGAAGCTTGCGCTGCTGCTGGTACCCTGGGGGTCCCCCTGCACGAAGCTGCCCCGGACGATCAGGGTGCCCGCGGTCAGGAGGCCGGTCTCGGCGCCACCGCCGAAGATGCCGCCCCGCACCAGCAATACCGTGTCGGCGGGATTCTGCATGACCAGGGTACCGCCCGCGGATGTCCGCAGAGTGCTGGTGGTGACCAGGGTCCTGCCGTTGACCCTCAGCGACCCGTTGATCAGCAGCACACTGGTGCTGTCGGACACGGTCACCGAGTCGGCAAGAGCATAGGACCCGCTCACCGACAGATGCCCAAGGTGACCCAGCACCGTCTTGCCGGTGCCGCTCAGGATCAGGGTCCCGGTGTCTGCGATCGTGCCCGGGGCCGACACGCTGCCGCTCACCGTCAGCGCTTGGCTGAGGGTCAGGGTAGCTCCAGTGGCGACCTCAAGATCCCGCGCCGCGCCGGCGCTGCTGAGTGTGGGCGCGAACGGGGTTCCCGCGCGGATCACCACGCTGTCACTCGACGTCGGCACCAGGGCCGGGATCCAGTTGGCGGGGTCGGTCCAGCTGACTGAAGTCAATCCGGTCCAGGTTCTGAGGAAAGCCGGCGCAGGTGGCCAGTTGACCACAGCGCCGTTGAGGGCCTGCGACACGCCGGTGCCGGAACTCGGCGAACTGTTGGTGATGTCGAGGGTCAGTGCCCCATTGACGCCGGCCCCGTCGAGGTCGTTGGCGGCCAGGTGGAACCCGCCCGAGAGCTGGGTGTCGAACCTCAGGTTGTCGAACGCGAAGGGCCCGCCCGCCCCGGTGTTCCAGATGGTCAACGCCGTCCCCGCCGGGCTCTGATTACTGAAGGTCACATTGCTGAAGGCAGTGATCGTTCCACCATCGAGAATGAGCGGCACGCCGGCAATCGTGAGCCTGGTGACATTGGCCCCGGCCGCCGTCAGGGTGACTCCCGCCCCCGCGCCACTGATGGGCGGCGCATTGCCCGCGGTGACGCAGACCAGCTGGCCGGCGGCCTCCACATTGCTGGCCAACGAGATCTCTCCCGGGCCGTTGCTGACGTCGAGGATGTTGAAACGACTCGTGGTCGGATTGGCGAAGCTGATGGTCTTCGGCCCCACTCCGAAGAAGGCGGTGCGGTGGGTGCCCTGGGCCACGAAGCTGGCAGCGCTGCCCGTGCTGGACTGGGTGAAGTCACCGCCGTCGAGCATGACGCCGTTCGTGAGCTTTCCCGTCTCGTCCCCGCCATCGAAGTGCATGCCGGTCGCGATCAGGGTGTCGCCCGGGTTGGTCATCCTGAGGACGCCTCCACCGGTGGTGGCAAAGCTGCCGATCACGTTGGCGGTGTGCCCATCGAGATCGAGACTGCCGCTGATACCGAGTGAGAGCCTGCTGAAGTTGGCGCCAAGGACGAGATTGCCTCCGAGAGTATAGACGCCTCGGACGTCGGTGTTGACATCTACCTGGCCCCGGAGGCTCTTGCCCGAGCCCTGCAGGATCAGGTTGCCGCTATTGAAGCTGACAATGTCACCATCACTGGTGAGCGAGCCACTCAGCGTGAGCGAGGAGGTGAGAAGGTTGACCGCGGCGCCCGACTCCACGGTGAGATCGTTGATGGTCCGGGCTGCGTCAAGCGTCGGTACGAAGTTGGTCCCGGCCGGGACGATCACGTTGGTCGTTGGTCCGGGCACGGCGAAGGAGCTCCAGTTGAGCGGATCGCCGAAGTTGCCCGACGGGGTCCCGGTCCAGAAGGCGGTGGAGGTGCCCCAGCCCACGATCGCGCCGCCGCCGGCCCGGGTGAACTGGGCCCCGTTGCCGGGATCAACGCCGACCACATCCAGCCGCAGTGGGTACGGGCTCGGACCGTCGCTGTCGAGCACATCGAGGTACAGCCCGGTGCTGCCGGCGGACAACGCAGTGAACGTGATCCCGGTGAGGCTGTAGCTGGAGCTGGAGAGTCCGGGATGGCGGATCGTCAACTGGGTCCAGCTCGGGCCCTGGTTGATGAAAGTGACCGGGCCAAGCCTGTCTCCGGTCGCGTTGACGTCGTCCACCACCAGGACGATGCAGTCGAACGTGATGCCGCTGCTTTCCACCCTTCCCTGCACCGTGAGCGTGTCACCGCAGGGCCCCGAAATGGTCCCGCCGAACCCTTCGCTCCCGGTGAGATTCCCGGTGACCGCGACGTTCGAGGTCAGGAGCATGGGGGTACCGAGGCTGCCCTGACGCAGGGTGCCGAAATGCGAGAGCGCCGGACCGGGTGTAGCGAAGGAGACCACGGGGTTGGCGCCGGTCAGTCTCGTGGTATGGCCGGCATCCGCGGCGAAACTGTTGAGGCTGGTGCCAGCCAGCTGGGTGAAGCTACCGGCGATCTGCAGCGTCCCCGATGTGAGCAGTCCGCTGGTGCTCCCGCCGTTGAAGCGGGCGGTGCCACCGACGGTGACCAGATCCAGGGCACTGGTCATCGTGATCACCCCGGTCCCGGTCGTGGTCAGGGTGCGTGCGATGGCGAGGGTCTGGCCGTTCAGGGCAACGGATCCGCTCTTGATCTCCACCGCACCGATGGAGGTGGGTCCATTCAGGCGCGGCAGGGTGGCCGCGCCCACGATCACCGCGCTGTCGGAGGCGCCGGGGACCCCACCGGTGCTCCAGTTGCCGGCAACGCTCCAGTCGGCGCTCACCGCCCCGGTCCAGGTGATCACTGGCGTCGCGGGCCAGTTGACGGTCACCGCGCCCGAGGTCAGCGTGAACGCCGGGCCGTTGCCGCCCGCCGGGGTCGCGCCCGGCAGGTTCACAACCAGGGGCCCGGTGGGTGCGGTCGCACTCAGGTACCGCCCCGCATCGCCCGTCGTGAGCGGCTGAAAGGTCAGGTTGTTGAAGGTGAGCGTGCGGGGCGCGGCAGCCCCCCCCGCGGCGGTAAGTGCCAGCTGGGTCTGGCTGGTGAGGTAGTTCTGAAACGTCACGTTGTCCAACTGCTGGTTCGCCGCGACCCCGCCCTCGTTCAAGGCCAGTGTGCCGCGGTCCACGATCAGCTTGCTCACCCGGAAACGGGCCGCGGTCAGAGAGCTTCCCAGGGTGTAAAGCAGCGGCGTCGGACCGGCGCCAGGCTGCACGATCAGGGTATCGAAGACGACGACGAGGTTGCCGGTGTTCTGGATGTTGATGCCCGCAGTGTTCGAAAGATCGAGCTCCCGGAATCCCGACCCGCCGACCGTGCAGCAGAACCGGACCGATTGCAGCGTGGGGCCATTGAATACCACTCGATGCGTCCCACTGGCGAAGAAACTCCGGGCATCGGTCTGCTCCTGCTGCGTGAACGCTCCCGCCACTCGGAGTTCTCCGGCGCTGAGCAGCCCGGTCTGGTTGCCGCCCTGGAAGGCGGCGTCGCCGCCAACGATCACCAGATCGGCAGGGTTGGTCATGACCAGAAGGCCGTCGGTATGGGTAACGAGCGCGGTGCCCAGGGTCAGCGACCGTCCGCCGATGGTCAACCGCGCCCCGGCCCCCGCGATGGTGACGCTGTTCGCGACTGAGTTCGCCGTCAGGGTCGGCTGTCTCGTCACCGGCCCGATGGTCACATCGTTGAGCGACGTGGGGGCGCCCACCGGGCTCCAGTTGCCGGGGGTGGACCAGTCGGTGGAGATCGCTCCGGTCCAGGCCCGGCCCAGTGTGACCACCGGCCAGTTGACGACGGCGCCCCCGGCGCGCTGCACCAAGGTGCCTGGATCCGACGGGGTCGCACTCGTCACGTTGATGGTGAGCACCTGGCCGTCGGTCGGTGCGAGGTCGGTTGCCGCCAGGTAGAACCCGGTGGTCGGCGTGGTCAGGAAGCTGAGGTTGCTGAAGCTCAGGCCGGTCGCCAGTCCGGGATGGTTTACCGTAAGCTGAGTTCCCGTGAGCGGCTGGTTCTGGAAGGTGAGACCATCCAGATCCATGGCGACCGCCGCCGGTTGCTGCAGCACCAGGGGCACTCCGTCAAAGGTGAGCGGCGCCGCGTGCGCGAATTCACCGATGGTCAGGCGTTGCGGCGTTGCGCCCAGCCTGGCGATCCTCGCGGCGGCGGTGCTGCTGGTGGTGAACCCGCCGAGCACGACGACATCGGTGCCCAGGGTCAGCACCCCATCGCCGATCCACGCCAACTCCTGGAAGTGGGAGCTGCCGGCCGCGCCTCCCGGCGCGGCGAAGCGCACGGTGGACGCGGCACCGGTGAGCACGGTCTGATGGGTACCGGAGGCCTGGAAGCTGGCGGGATTCCCGGCCTGGGTGAAATTCCCGTTCACCGTGAGCACTCCGCCGCTGAGCAGCCCCTGCTCGCTGCCGCCCGCGAAGCTGGCCTGGCCGCCCACCAGCAGGGCATCGCCGTCCGCCATGGTGACGGTGCCGGTGCCGGTGGTGGCGAAGGTTCGGGCCACCGTCAGGCCCTGTCCGTTCAGGGTGAGGCTGCCGCCGGAGATGGCGATCGCTCCGATGGCGGTCGGTCCGGTGAGAATCGGCTGGAAGGTTGCCGCCACGATGTTGACGCTGTCGCTCGCCGAGGGGACCACCCCGGTGGACCAGTTGTTCTGATCGTTCCAGTTGCTGCTCCTGCCGAGCCAGCTGGTCCCGCTGCCGGCCAACCCGCCCAGCGTCACCTCCACATCCAGGAACGACGGGGGCCCGCCGTCTACCGCGTGGATCGCGATCACGTTGGTGCCGCCGGGATTGAGCGCACCGTCCACCACATTGAACAGGATGTTGCCCTGGGCGGCGCATCCGCCGCGTCGGGCGAATCCGCCGGATACCGGAGCGCCCTGCGCGGTGGACGTGATGTCATGCCCGTTCACGAAGACCTGGATGTCGTTGTCGATCGCGACGCTGACGGTGGCGCCGCCGGTGTACCCCGTCGGCACCGTGAAGCTGTGCCGCGCCAGCAGGTCGGTGGTATTCCAGGCCGTCTGGGCGGTGGAGTAGATGGTGCAGCCCCCGTAGGAGCCGGACGCGAAGGGCGCCGCACCGACCGACCAGGCGGCGTCGGAGAAGGCCGGGTCCCACCACCCGGTCTGGGCGGCGTCGGTGGAGTAGCGGTACCCGGCCGAACTGTACGCCAGGGCCGCGCTCGAGGCGATCTGGCCGGTCGCCGTGAAGCCGATCGGGTTGCCGGCCACTGTGGCCGTGAGGTTGTTGGCGCCCACGCTTGGGCCCAGAATCCAGCCGCTCACGGTGGCGATGCCGGACCCATTCGTGAGCTGGACCTCGGTGGCGCCCAGGCTCGACAGGCTGCCGCCGCCGCCCGACACGGTGAACGTGACCTCGACGCCCGGGATGGGGTTGTTCAACTCGTCCCGCACCAGCACCGCCGGGGCGACCGCCACCGAGGCTCCCGGTGCCGCCTGCTGGCCATCCCCGGCGCTCACGCTGACAGACACTGCGGGCCCGACCACCGCGACCGGTGTCAGGCTGCCGCTGAGCAGCGCGTCGCCGGTGCCCAGCTGGCCCCCATCGTCCGCGCCCCAGCAGAAGCTGCCCTGGGCCGCCGTGACGCCGCAGCTGTGATTGAGGCCCGCCGCCACGGTGGTGAAGACGTGGCCGCCCGCCGGAACGACCGGGGTCTGCTGGTCCGCGCCGCTCCCGTCGCCCAGCTGACCGCTGCTGTTGTTGCCGCCGCAGACCCAGCCGAGGGCCGTGGTCAGGCCGCAGACGTGGTTCCCACCCATGTCGATGGCAGTGTAGTGCAGTCCGCCGGCGACTTGCTGCGGGCTGGTGAGGTTGGCCCCGAAGATGTAGCCCCAGCAGTATCCCGCTCCACTGGTCGCGATGGCACAAGTGGAGCGCTGGCCCACCGAGATGTCGCTGAAGCTCAATCCTCCAGTGACCGGGACCGGGACCGGGCTCGGCGCCTGGGTGCCATCGCCCAGCTCGCCGGCGACGTTGGTGCCCCAGCACCAGGCCACACCCGCGGCGGTGATGGCGCAGGAGTGGCCACTGGATCCGTCCCATTCCCCCGCGGAGCTGATCCGGACGAAGTGCTGCCCCCCCGCCACCGGGACCGGCACGGCGCTGTTGAACCCGCTGCCATCACCCAGTCGCCCGTTGCCGTTGCTGCCCCAACACCAGGCCGCCCCGCCGGCATCGAGAGCACAGGTGAACTCATCCCCCGCCGAGACCTGGGTGAAGAGGTGGTTGCCGCTGACCGCGACCGGCAGCGCGCTTGCGCTGCCCCCGTTGCCGTCACCCAGCTCGCCGGAGTTGTTGGCGCCCCAGCAATAGGCCCTCCCTGCCGGCGTGAGGGCGCAGCTGTGCCAGTAGTCACCCGCGGTCACGGCCACGAATACCTGGCCACCACCCACCGTTGTGGCCACCAGCCGGTCAGTGGTGGTGCCGTCGCCGAGCTGGCCGTAGCTGTTGGCGCCCCAGCAGTAGGTCGCAGCGCCCCGGATCTCGCAGCTGTGCCGGCCGCCGGCGGCCAGCGGGCCGGACCGGACCGCGAGCCCGGTGGCAGTGAAGGTCACCGCGAGGTCGCCCACCGAGGCGGTGAAGCGGTTGCTGCCCGGCGCGGGGCCCAGGGTCGCCACCGTCCGAGCCTCTCCCCGGGCATCGGTCGTTGCGGAGGCGGGCGTCACACTGCCCCCTCCCACTGTCGCGGCGAAACTGACCAGCGCACCGGACACCGGTACGTCGCCCAGGCCGGTCACCCTGACCACCAGGGGTTGCTCCAGCGCCGCGCCGGTGAGCCCGCTCTGGCCGTCGCCGCTGGTCATGCCGAGGCCGGCGGGGGCGGGGATGACCTGAACCGTGGTCTGAGCCGTGAGCCCGGCCGGGAGGAGCGCCGTCTTCGGCGCGGTGGCAGTGATGGTGACGGGGCCGGGTGTCTGGGGCGCCGTGAAGCTGCCGGCCGGGGTGATGCTCCCCCCACTCGCGCTCCAGCCCACGTAGAACTCGGGGACATCGGCGCCCTGGCCATTCCGGGCGCTGATCCGGAAGGTGAACGTGGCGCCCGGAGTGACGCTGGTGTCCAGGGGAGCCAGCGCTAGCGTGGTCAGGGTGCTGCCCGGTCCAGCGTAGTCCACCGGAATCTCGGCCGGGGCGGTGGAGGAGCCGGCGGTGACCGTAATGGTCCGGGTACCTCTGAACAGCAGCTGGCTGCCGGCGTACAGCTCCACCGTCACCTGCAGGTCTTCGCTCACATCGTTGAGCAGCACCGGGGCGTCCACCTGCACCTGGGTGGCGTTCGCGTCGAAGCCCCTGGAGATGTCGGCGAGGATCTCTGTTGGGGGACGGACCACGATCACCCGGACCCGGTCGAGGGTCAGGGGCGCGAGCCGGGCGGAGGCATCGAATTTGGGCCGCACCCGCACCGCCGCCAGCCCGGGCCGATCCAGACCAATGGGGCTGTCGGTGGAGCAGGTCACCAGCAGCAGAACCGCCAAGGCGGCCTGTCCGGCGCGGATGAGCGGCGCCAGGCCCGAGGTCGATGTCATGAGCCGAGGGGTCAAGGGGTCACGTCAATTGGTCCCGGAAACAGGCATCCGTCAAGCTGGGGCGTCGTTAGACTGGTGGATCGGTGCCACACACGGCAGCTATCCGTCGTAATGTCCTGGAGTAACGCAGGGCGTACCTGATTCTTCCCACGCTCCATCCGGGCCAGGGAGCGCCTGATACGGGCTACACGCATGAACCGTGCGTGGCTCGGCCTGGGCAATACGACGCCCCCTCATCGCGGTGCGATGAGGGGGCTTCGATCAGTAGGGGCGACCCAACGGGTCGCCCCTGATACTCCCGCGCGATCCCCTACGGCCAGTTAATGGTGACTGGTGGTACCGCGACCTGGAAGCTGGGGCCGTTGGTCACGTTGGTAGTGAAGGGCCCAACAATCAGGTTCACCGCGGACCCATCCGGGTCCACCGCCTCGATGTAGAACCCGGTTGCCCCGGTTGCCCCGGTTGTGAGCGGCACAAAAGTGAGGGCGCCAGTGATGGTCAGAGCACCGCCCGCCACGCCGGGGTGCCGGATGGTGAGTTGGGTGACGTCGGTCGGGAGGTTGGTGAAAGTGATTCCCTGGAGGCTGCCATTGATCCCGCCAGGATCGTCCACCACGAGCTGGGTGCAGTCCAGGGAGAGCGGGCCACTCACGGTGAAGCTCCGGAGGGTGAGCACCGTCGGGCAACTGACGCCCACCAGCGTGCCACCGAACCCGTCTCCCCCGCTCAGCAAGCCCAGCACCGTCACGTCGGAATGCAGGTTGAAGGTGGCCCCAAACAAGGATTCGGAGAGGGCGCCGAAGTGGGACCCGTTGGGCCCGGGCGTACTAAAGGTGATGCTGGCGGGGTTGGCGCTCAGGACCGTCAGGTGCCCTGGATCGGCGGCGAAACTCTGGGGGTTGTTCACGCCCAGCTGATCGAGTGCACCGGCAACAACAAGTGTCCCCGAGGTGAGGAGGCCGGCAGTGCTGCCGCCAGTGAAGATCGCGTCACCGGTGACATCGAGCGTGCCGGCACCCCGCATGTCCAGAACACCGGTGTTGATTGTCGCGAAGCTGCCGCCCACCTGTGCCGTGAACGCTCCGACGGCGAACGACCCCTGCACCGAGAGGTTGCCGCCGACGGTCAGGTTGCCGTTGAGCGCGTAGCTCCCGACCACCAACAGTTCGGCGTTGATCGTCCCCTGGAGCGTCTTTGCACCGGTGCCGGTCAGCGTGACGCCCGCCGTGCCGGTGCCGGTGATGCTCCCGGCCAGGTCCACCGAGCCGCTGGCCGCGAGCACGAAGCCGTTGAGATCCAGGATCGAGCCGGTGGTGGAGGTCAGGTTGTTGACCCCCACGCTGGTGCTTAGCACCGGTTGGTTGGTGTTCGCTACCAGGGTGACGTTGTCGGATACGCTCGGCACCCGCGTCGAGGGGCTCCAGTTGCGTGCGTCGCTCCAGTCACTGCTCACCGCACCGGTCCAGGTGAAAGATCCGGCGGCGAACGGCCAGAACACAATGGCCCCGCCGGTCTTCCGTACCAATGCGCCGGGATCAGCCGGTGGGGTCGGGCTCACCATGTTGATGGTGAGGACACCATTGGTCGCGCCATCGGGGTCGATGACGTCCATGTAGAACCCGTTCGGCGGTACCGGCGTGGTGTTGAAGACCAGGTTGACGAACGTGAAGGCCGTCCCCAACCCCGGATTGCTCACGGTGAGCTGGGCCAGATTGTTCGGCATGTTCTGGAAGGTGAGGTTACTGAGCCCCAGCCCCGTCGGGGTGGTGGCCTTCAGGGCCAGCCGGGCGTTGTTGAGCGTCGTCGGGCCACTGGTCGTCAAGGAACCGACCGAGAGCAGTCGCCCGCCAACTGCAGTCCCGCCGGTGATGGTGACCGCCGAGGTGCTGGTGGTGTTGAACTCGCCGTGGGCGTAGACATCGCTGCCCAGCGTAAGGGTACCGGTGCCGGTCCAGACCAGCAGCTGGAAGTGGGAGGAACCCGGCTGGTCTCCGGGTGTCTGGAAGGTCACGGTCTGCGAGGTGCCGTTCAGGATGGTGTAGTGGCTCCCCGAGGGGTGATAACTGTCAGCGCTTGGGGTGCCGACGGTACCCACCTGGGTGAAGTTCCCGCCGACGAACAGATAGCCCGCGGTCAGGGTGGTGAGTTCGTTGCCGCCGGCGAAGAGAGCGTTGCCGCCCACGCTGACCTGGCCGGCGGTACCGGTCATGATGAGGAGGGCGCCGCTCTGCACGGTGAGATTGCCGCTGAGATCGATGGCCTGGTCGCCGACGATGAGTTGCCCGGTTGTCCCGGTGACAATGATCGAACCGGTCACAACCGTGACGGCATTCAGG